>JASHUQ010000102.1 GCA_030039935.1 Microcaldota archaeon | reverse complement strand
TTTGAACGGCAAAGCCCAAAAAATCCAAAACAGCGCAGCCAAAGCAAAGTGGAGGAATGATAACATCTCCTCCGATAAAGATACAGAACATTGTTGTCAGCGCCGATCTTCATGCTGTTATAGATCTTTATGCCCTTTCCAAGGAGGTAAAGGCTGTTGACTATGAACCTGAGCAGTTCCCTGGTGCAATATTCAAGATAACAGAGCCAAAGGCCGTGATAATACTGTTCAAGAACGGAAAGATGATATGCACAGGAACTAACACGGAGGCCAACATAAAGCGGGTCCTTGAATACGCGGCAAAGGTAATATCAAAGTACGTGATCGACATAAACCCTCCCACAAAGGCTAACGCAAAACCAGCAGCAAAATAAGATAATATGGACTTTATTGTATCTATCCCGTTGGATGGCTCTCTTGCAGAGATGATAGGCAAGAAGGGAACTCAGAATGGATTAATATTCTATGACAGAAAGGAAAGGGGCAGCATAATAGTTGCACTGTTTCCCAGTTCTCTCTCAGATAAGTTCTATTCCCTTGCAGAATCTATTCTTGTTTCCGATCAGATATTGGTGAGCACTTCAGATATTGGAAAAATGTTCGGAGAAACAGTTGTTGCCTGTTCCCTAATAAAAAGAAGAATCATGTTTACTGATGAAAACATAGACAAAAGGATGCTCGATGCGAATATCAAGGATTATTCTGTAATATCAAGAAATAATGTCCTTGAAGAAATACTTTCATACAAACACAGCGCAAAAGATGGCGAAGCAAGAATCGACATTGATAGATGCTTCCCTGTAAAAGGCGTTGGGGTTGTTGCGCTCGGGATTGTGAAAGCAGGAATTGTGCACAAGCACGACAAGCTGTTCCACAGCTCTGGCAAGCAAGTTGAAATAAGATCAATACAAAGCCACGACGATGATGTTGATTCCGCAGATTATGGGGTAAGAGTTGGACTTGCGCTGAAGGGAATAGAGGCCGAAGAGGTGGAAAAGGGAGACATACTTACAAAATCAAATATAGGAAAAAAGAACACAATAGAAGTGGAGCTCAAACAAACTGGGATAAACAAAGAAACAATCCAGAAAGACAAAAAGTATGCGTTTGTTTCTAATTTCACTTATGTATTTGCAAACGTAGAGAAAATAGACGGGAACAAGGCTACCCTAAAACTTGATAAAAGCGTGTCTGTCATGAAAGGAGATGAATTATTTTTAATAAGGGAAACATCGCCAAGGATATTCGCCTCTGGATTTGTATTATGACATTTTGCTGACTCTCTTTAGTTCATTGTCAAATTTCTTAAAGAATATGTCCCATGTATAGTGCCTTCTTACCCTGTCGAGCCCCCTTTTTCCAATAGACTCAGCCAGAGATTCGTTGGAAGCAACAACAAACATCATTTCCGCCATTTCCCTTTCGCTATTGACAAGGAATCCTGTCACATCATTAACTATCGTGTCTTTTGGCCCTCCCTCATTTACAGATATTATCGGCTTTCTGCTCGCCATTGCCTGTATGGGAGTCAGTCCATAATCCTCGTTTACCGGGGCGTATAGCACAGCCGTAGCTTTTGAGAATAATCCCATCAGCCTCTTGTCGCCTATATTTGGTATTATTTCTATGTCGCCTACTTCTGATGCAAGCTTTGCCACGTTTTCGTAATAATCTTGGTAGAACTTGTCATTTGAAAGAGCTCCGCACAATATCAATTTGTATCCTTTCCTTTTCTTCTTGAACATGCCGAATGCCCTAACAACATAGTCCTGCCTCTTGTTGGGAGAGAATCTCGACGGATAAAGGAAGTATTTGCCATCGCCATTGTTTCTGTACAGTTTGTAATCTATTCCGCCATTAAGGACCATTGCATTTCTTCCATAATATTTCTGCACTCTTGATTTCGTGTTCTCGCTGTTGGCAACAATCGACTCAATCTTTCTTACAGCGTCCTGGTCGAATCTTTTTACAAGCCTCGCTCCAAGCTTGTACAAGGGCCTTTGATGTGGTTTTCTCAGGGACATTCTATATTCATACAAATCGTATATATCCCTAAGAGGGGTATGGCAGTACCAGAGTACTCTTTCATTATTGTTCCTTATCCAGTGGCTTGGCGCAAGGTGCGCGTTTATCACATCATAGTCTTCCTTTATTTTCATGTTGTAGAAAGACAGTCCATAATCTAATCCTTGGCTTACCCTGCTGTATGGCATAACCTTTGTCAAAAACCCCTGGCTTATTATCCTTATATCAAAATCTTTGAATTCTTTGTATGTTTTCTTTAGGTCATATTCGGCAGTGTAAATGATAGGGTTATACTTTTGTGCAATCTTAAGAACCACCATCTCTGCTCCGCCCATAAGGGTGAGGTTCGATTGTGCTATTACGAGCTTTATGATACCACCATAAATAAAGAATAATAAACCAATAAGATTAAAACGAATTAGTATAAATACCTCAAAATTCATATTATTAAACCGAATAAGGCTGTTTTATGGACCTAGGAGAAGGACTAAGGCAAGCTATAGCAAAGCTTACAAAATCAACGATAATAGACGCTAAGACAATAAGGGAATTCAACAAAGAGCTTCAGAAAACCCTTCTTAGCGCAGATGTAGAGGTATCGCTTGTTGTCAACTTCACAAAGAACATAGAGGAAAAGGTATTGAAGAGCAAGCCCCCTCCCGGAGTTGCTCCAACAGACTATATAACAAACTCTGTTTATGAAGCGCTTGTAAAGCTAATGGGGGAGTCGTACGACCCAAAGCTGAAGAGGCAAAGGATTCTACTCATGGGATTGTACGGCTCTGGAAAGACAACAACAGCTGCAAAGCTGGCAAAATTCTACAATGACAGAGGAATGAGCGCCGCACTGATATGCTGTGATGTGGCGCGCCCTGCAGCATACGAACAATTGGAAACCCTCGCAAAGCAGGCTAACGTATCATTCTTCGGGATAAAGAATGAAAAAGATGCAGCAAAGATAGTAAAACAGGGATTAGATAAGTTCAAGGATAAACAGGTAGTCATATGTGATACAAGCGGAAGGAACGCCTTGGACAGCAATCTTATAGATGAATTGAAAAGGGTTGCAAATGTATTCAAGCCAGACGAGTCAATACTTATTGTAAGCGCAGATACGGGACAAGTTGCCGGAAGGCAGGCGAGGGAGTTCAACAAAGCTGTGAACATCACAGGAGTGATAGTAACAAAAATGGATGGATCTGGGAAAGGGGGAGGAGCGCTCAGCGCGACAAATGCAGCGCAGTCAAGAGTCCTTTTCACAACAAACGGAGAAAAACTTGCGAACATAGAGCCGTACAATTCCGAGAAGTTCATAGGATCCCTTCTTGGAATACCCGATATTGCGTCCCTTGTTTCAAGTGTCCAAGAGGCGGTAAAGGAGGCGCAGATAAAGCCAGAAGATATGGAGATGGATGAGCTGAATCTTGACACTTTCTACACCCAGCTAAAGGCCATGGGGAAGATGGGGCCATTGAAGAACGTGTTTGGAATGATGGGAGCTCCGGATGTCCCAAAAGACATGGTTGAAAAAGGGGAAGAGAAGCTGAACAAGTACAAGGTAATAATATCGTCAATGACAACACAGGAAAGGCAGAATGGAAAAGTGCTTCACGATCCATCTAGAGTATCAAGGATAGCAAAAGGGAGCGGAACAACAGAAAAGGATGTAAGAGAGCTGATATCAGACTTCAACAAGATGAAGAAGATGTTCGACACAATGAAGAACGATAGAAGCTTCAAGAAAAGGTTCGCTAAGTTCATGCAGTAAGAAAGGCGATATCATGGTTGCAAAGACTGATGTCCTTGAAAAAAAGCTTGAAGAGCTTAAAGACGAATATTCAGGGACAAAGTACAACAAGGCAACTAACAAGCATCTTGGAATACTAAGGGCAAAGATCGCAGAGGTAAAGAAGGATATAATTGCGTCAAAGAAAAGGGGCAAGGGAGAAGGCTACTTTGTAAAGAAGACTGGGGATGCAACGATCGCCCTTGTTGGCTTTCCAAGCACTGGAAAGTCGTCTCTTATAAATGTTATAGCAAACACAAGGTCCAAGACCGCACAATACGCATTTACAACAACTTCGATAGTGCCCGGAACAATGATATACAAGGATGCGCACATACAGGTGTTCGACATGCCAGGATTGATAGAGGATGCGCATTTGGGAAAGGGCGGAGGCAGGATGGTAATATCTGCTGCAAGGTCCGCAGATCTGATAGTATTTGTCATTGACATAAACCAGGTTCAGCAATTCGAGAAGCTCATGAAGGAACTCAATGCGCTTGAGATAAACATAAACAAGAAGAAACCGTACATACAGGTAACAGAGCAGATTACCGGAGGAATAAAAGTAGAGGTGAACAAGTCAGGACTTCCAGAAGATGATATAAAAGAGATACTTTCTGGACTAGGCATACACAACGCCATCATCTCAATATGGGGCAAGACAACCGACGATGAACTGATGTCAATAATTTCCGGCAAGGCGATCTACATGAGCGCAATAGTTGCGCTTAACAAGATGGACACAAACCCGGAATACAGCGCGATAGCAGATGAACTATCAAATAAGTGCAACATAAAGGTTATACCAATAAGCGCAACAGGTAGGGTCAACATCGAATTGCTCAAGGAGCAGATCTATGAGAAGCTTGGGATAATAACAGTTTACCTGAAACCAAGAGTTGGCACAGAGCAGCTTACTCCAATGATACTTGGAAGCGGAGCAACTGTGGGCGATGCCGCCAAGAAATTCCACACAAGAATTGTAGATGAGCTGAAATGTGCAGTGATAAGTGGGCCGAGCGCGCATTTTTCGAATGAACGTGTGGGGATTGCACACCACCTTAAGGCTGGAGATATAATAACTTTCATAAAAAACAAGTAGCTATTTCTGTAAATCAGCTCTTATTTTCATTAGGAGTTCACCAACCATATTCTTACCGGGCCAGCCCCAGAACTTATCTTCATGATGGTCCTCGCATAGTTTTGCGTCTCCGGTATTAATGAGCATCATCTTAAGTTCGTGGTTCTGTGAGAACTTCGCAAAATTAGCTTTGTACCAAACATCAGTTTTTATAAAATCCCAGTCTTTCACTTTCTTATTTTCAGGAAGAGAATGCGCCCTCCTTTT
>JASHUQ010000101.1 GCA_030039935.1 Microcaldota archaeon | reverse complement strand
ATGATGAACACTCTTGAGGTGTACTTCTCAAGTCCGTTTATCACATCTTTTCTTATCCTTGCTTGGGTTCTGCTGTGCTTTACAATCACGTTTATTGCAACTATCGCAAAGCTCAGGAAAAGGAGCGAGAACAGCGTTGCAGCTATTATTACCGCTGTATTCAGTATATTAAGATTAAGGAATATGCTTGAGGTTCTAACGAATATAGCGCCGATGTCATTGTATGTGGGAAATGCTGCAAACACAGGTATTATGAATGCGATTATGAAGGACAATGAGAAAAGCAGCACTATAGCTATGTTTTTTATGTATGTGTCTTTTGTATAGACTAGAACGTTTGTCATGCTATCAAAGAAAATAATGCAAAGCAACTAATAAATAAGGTTGTTTTGTTGCCTTGCTTGAAAGATATTCTCAGATTAGAGCAATCCTGCGCCTGAGCACGATGCTGCTATGCTCGCCTGCCCGCTTATTATGGACAGTATTGCGGGTGCAGCCAATGCTATTATCACTCCAATCACTCCTCCGAATATCATGCTCATTCCATAGCCTTGTACCTGACTCTTCTGGTCGCTTGGCATCACATTACCAGCTGCGTATAGGGCAGCCCCTACGACCATGAGTGCAAGACCCAGAACGAATATGACAGAGTGTATTGTATTGAATATCTGGCATATTGTGGTTGTTATGCTCGATGTTAGATTAGCGTAGCTCACAGATAGTACAAGATTTGACAATATTATTGATACTGTCAAAAGGAATACCGTCTTCTTGAGGTTTACGCCAGAGTACAGTCTTTGCAATCCTTTCATCATATCACTATCGCTTATACTGCAAACGCCATATTTATATGCCTTTCGCTTACCCCTTTTCAACCTTCCATCTTACACCTTTGTCTGTATCTTCAAGCATGACCCCATATTTTTTCTTCAGCATGTCTCTTATCTCATCGGCTCTCTTGAAATTCCTTGTTTTCCTTGCGTTCTCCCTCTCGTCCACAAGTGCCTGTATTTCAAGGGCAAGGGACTGCTTCCTTCTATGTGTGTACTTATTGAAGTCAAGGCCCAATACAGTGTCTATCTCAAGCATCGCATCTATTACTGCTTTTGCCTCGCTTTTTGTCATTTTATGCGACGCCATCCTTGTATTCGCCTCTTTTATAATGGAGTGCATTGAGGAGAGCGCTTCCGATATGTTCATATCATCGGACATGCTCTTGAAGAACGATTCTTGAAGAATCTTTACCTTTTTCATGAATTCCGGATCATCTTTTTCTTCTTGCTCGTTTATCTCAGACACTCTTTCAAGAAAAGAGTAGATTCCGATAAGCGTGTTTTCCGTATTGCCGAGGGCCTCGAAAGTGAAATTCAGGCTCTGCCTATAATGCCCGGAAATAAGGAAAAGCCTTATCGCTTGCTGGGAGTATCCCTTATCGATTATATATTGCACAGTATACAAATCCCCCTCTGACTTTGCTATCTTCCTTCCGTTAATGTTAAGGAAGTTCGTATGAACCCAGTAATTAACGAATTTCCTGCCCGTCGCTCCTTCTGATTGGGCGATCTCGTTCGTGTGATGTATTGCAATATGGTCTATTCCCCCACAGTGCATGTCAAAGTGCTCTCCGAGGTATTTCATTGACATGGCGCTGCACTCGATGTGCCAGCCTGGAAATCCTCTTCCCCACGGAGAATCCCATATCATCTCTGTCTCATTTCCATGGGCGAATCTCCATACAACAAAATCTGTTATGTTCCTCTTTCCTTCTATCATCTTTACACGTGCACCGCCTTTCAATTCATTGTTGAGCCTTTCAAAGCTCATCCCGGTAAGTGCACCATATCCATCAAACTTAGACGTATCAAAGTACATCCCATCTTTTGCCCTGTATATGAAGCCTTTTTCTTCAAGTTCTTTTACAAGCGCTATCATATCGGGAATATGCTCTGTTGCCTTTGGCATTACGCTTGGAAGGATTATGTTAAGCGAATCGAGATCCTTGAGAAACGCCTTTGTGTAAAAGTCGGCTATCTGTGCCATGCTTTTGTGCTCTTTTTCTGATTCAAGCCTTAGTTTATCTTCTCCTTCATCTGCATCGCTGACAAGATGGCCAACATCTGTTATGTTCTGGATGTGCTTTACATTATAGCCTTCGTGCTTTAGAACTCTCTTCAGCACATCTTCCTGAACATATGTTCTCATGTTCCCTATATGTGAATAGAAATAGACGGTACTGCCGCATGTGTAGAGGCCGACATTTCCGGACTTGATTGCCTTGAATGTTTCCTTTGACCTTGTCAAAGTGTTGTATATGAACATTCCATCAAATCACTTTACTTATTAAGCATATAAAAATCTTTATTGCACGCTTCGTATGTGCGGACCCAATCAAAAGCTTTATATATGTAATATATGTAAATTACTATAATATTATAGTAAAATATATATGTGAATGCTCATGACTAGAGAGCAGACAAGGATAATGCATTATCTTTCTGATAACTTGGGCAGCGGAGGCAGCATACTTAGTGCATCGGAGGAGATAGGAAATATCTATAAGTCTACTTATTACCCAAATATCTATAATGCGATAATAAAGTTGGAAAAAGCTGGCATAATATTCATTACTAAGGAAGGCAAAAACAGGCTGATAAGCCTGAATATAATGAACCCAAAGGCGATCTATTACATCTCTGAGGCTGAAAACCTCAGA
Source organism: Microcaldota archaeon (assembly GCA_030039935.1). Classification (GTDB taxonomy): domain Archaea; phylum Micrarchaeota; class Micrarchaeia; order Micrarchaeales; family Micrarchaeaceae; genus JAJZAB01. Next base: position 3,094 of record JASHUQ010000101.1, on the reverse strand, counting down.
GCCATGGAGATAAATCTTCCTGATGAAATGAGCAACGGGCTTCTTGACTTAGCTTTGGACTCTGGCGCAATTTCGATATGCGCATTGAAGTATGAAACGCACATTAAGATCAACAGGATAGAGTTACTGCTAATAACAAAATCGCACAATAAGGACAGCTGGCTTATAAACAATATGCTAAAGCTCGAGCTTTTGCACAATACTAAGATTGATCCTATAATCTTGACTCCTGATGAACTTTTTAGTATGCTGGATAGCGGCGATTTGAATAATATTAAAGACCTGATCAGCGATAAACACATACTTTATAATAGCGAAGGTTTCTGGGGAACAATCAGAATGTATAAGATAAATTATACATACAAGAATCTGAAGAGATTTCCAGATAAATTAGAAAAATCTGAATTAGCGTACAACTATAGCAGATTTGGATATAGTTTATATGAAGACATAAAACCTGGCAAAAGAATCTCGTTAGAGGACACAATCCTCTTGATGGCAAAAAGCGATGAGATAAGGGTGAAGTACGGCGCCTTTATCTTGATAAAAAAGAATATTGAAAAGATAAACAAGCCTTATCTATACTATCTATTTAAGAGACATGAGCTGCTTTACTCCCTTAATGGCATGATTTCAACACTAGAAGAGATTCTGGATAAAGAGAAAGGGTTGCAGATTAGCGCACTAAAAGAACTTATACCATATAAACAAAAAGAGGCATACGATAAAAAGCTAATCAGAAAGTATATACTCCAATATGGATGACACAATGCAAAAAGTTTCTAAGGAGAGGCTATTATCCGTACTAGATCCGTTTGATAAGCAACTGCACAGCAGAATATTGCTCATCGCAGTTGGAGGGACTGCCATGACTTTATTAGGCATTAAAGCATCCACAAAGGACATAGATTTCAACATACCTGGCAAAACCGATTTTGACGAGTTCAATAAGTTGTACAGAAAAATAGCCCCAGGAGTGACAATCGACTACTATGGTTCAAATATGGTATTCTCTGAGGCTTTACCAAAGGATTACATTGCCAAGGCAAGCGATTACAAATCCAATTTTAAGAATATAGCGCTAAAGGTTTTAGATCCTATAGATATTGTATGCTCTAAGATTAGCAGAGGAAGCGACGCAGATATTGAAGATATAAGAGATTGCATAAAGATTTACAAATTGAAGAAAAATAGAGTGGCAGTGCGCTCAAAACAATATTCGCGTGCAGGAAGCGATAGGGCGTTCAAGGCAAATCTAAAGATCATTTTAGAAACATTATTTTAGTAACAAAGCACGGCAGGAACTTATATTCATTGAGATTTATAGAAAAGTTCGTTAAATCTCGTATAAACATTATTTCTTAGTTTGTAGGTATTTGCGAATTTGGCATATGCAAGCCATCCGTTCAGACTTCTAATAGCATCTTCAAAATTTATTTCTCCTGTGTCTTTCTTGATCTTGAGCGTCTCTAACCTACTCCATATTTTTCTTACATTACTTTTCTTGAGTAGCCTGTGTTTGCGAAATACTCTAAATCCCAGAAAAGTTACTCCGTCTCTAAGTCTAATTATTCTTGACATTTCTGGATGCAGTTCTATATTTAGATTTGATTTCAAGAAATTGCCAATTTCGAATTTATATTGATTTAAAGTCTTTTTATCTCTGTGGAGTATAACAAAATCATCCACATATCTAATGTAATGCTTTACTCTGAGCTTGTATTTAACGTAATGATCTAGTTCATTAAGGTAAACGTTGGCGAAGAACTGCGAAGTAAGATTTCCTAATGGCATTCCTTGCCCTGCGGTGCCAATTTTATGATTAGCTAATATCCTTTTTATCAACCAAATTATGCTCTTATCGCTTATCTTCCATTCGATTATCTGTAATAGAATTTTATGATTTACAGTGTCGAAATAGTGTTTTATATCGGCCTTTAGCGCAAAACAGGTAGCACAGCTGCCCAAATCTCTCGCTCTGCGTGCAAAACTTTCAAATCTCAAGATTGCCTTGTGTGTACCCTTATGTTTCTGATTTGCAAAAGAATCATAGATAAAATCATTAGATAAGATTGGTTCTATAACATTGCATAAAGCATGGCATACGACTCTGTCTCTAAAGTGAGAAGCGCTTATTCTCCTAGTTTTTGGATCTCTTACTATGAAAGTGGCTAGCGGCTCTGGCGAATAAGTGAATGTTTCCAACTCGTATTTAATCTGTTTAAGATTATTTTCCAAATTCGCTTCAAAATCTATAACATACTTCTTCAATGTCTTTCTCTTCCTTGCCTTTTTCCATGCAAGTTCAAGATTCCGATAAGAACATAAAGAAGAATACAAATCAGTACAAGTTTCCAAAATATTACCAGTCGAGCTTGCCCAGGATGTGAGCAGGAGCCATTTAAGCACGATTGTCGTCCCTGTTGTTCGCATTGGCATTCAGACCGTTCCTGTCCCTGATGTTGTTGTAGTTGACAGCAGCGAGCACCGGCGCAATGTAACCCGTCTATTAATATGCCATTTCTGGCTCACCACAGCTTCATGTTGTCATGTCGCTGTTGAATTTCATGGCTGGTTAACCAGCGCTATAGACGGATGTGTGGCTCCTAGGCTTACATCCATGATTTATATCATGGTTTGCAGGAATAATCCATGCAAACCTGGGTAAGAATAGTATGTGTTTTAACTTTTTATATTTAAGCTTGGTTCTGGACTAACAGTTGCCTTGCCATCTTTTTTAGATCTACAAGGTCTTGTGAAACTTCGTCTATTTTTGTTTCAAATTCTCTAAGCAACTGAGCGCTAGGCTTTGTTGCTTTGGTTTTGCAAGCCACCCAAGCACGACCGTCGTCCCTGTCGTTCGCATAGGCATCCAGACCGTACCTGTCCCTGATGAGGTAGTAGACAGCAGCGAGCACCGGCTTTGTTCCTTTCCAATCATAACCTCTTTTTTCATTGCTAAGACTTCTATGTTCATCTTCTTCTATAGGCACACGAGTACCATCCTCTTCAATTCTTCGATATCCTGAACTTGGAAGTCCTATTTCCGAGACCTGAACCCATTCTCTCTTCAATGCTTCATGCAACTCTGGGT
>JASHUQ010000100.1 GCA_030039935.1 Microcaldota archaeon | reverse complement strand
ATATATTAAAATTGGGGATATTGTCTGCTGCCAGAAATAAAATCCGCGGCGAGCAAACAATTATTTATGTTGATATTTAGAAATTAGCATGCAGGGATGGCGGAGCTTGGTCAAACGCGACGGACTCAAGATCCGTTGGCTTAGGCCTGCGGGAGTTCAAAAACATTGAACAAATCTCCCTCCCTGCAAAATGTGATATTCATGGCAAAGAAAAATGGCAACAGAAAGCATTCATCTACGCAAAAGAGAGCGAAGCTCCGCGAGAGCAAGATGTTTGAGATTCCTAATTATGCGCAGACAGAGGAGTTTACGAGCTCTGCAGCATCGGCTCTCATGGTCTTGAAGTTCATAAACAAGAAGACCCAGTTGAAAAAGGAGAGCGAGTTCGAGATTTGGCAGGAAGCAGTGAACGGAAGCGTGTGGCACGGATCAAGATATGGATTGGCATATGCCTTGGCAAAAAGAGGGGCAAGAGTCCAGATAACAAGCAATGTAAAGGATGAGGGCTATGAGAAGAAGCTCGCTGTCTATGAGGGAATAAACCTTGATACGCTTACAGCATCTTTCAATGAGATAAAGGAAAAGGCGAGGGTTCTGAAGGTCAAGGAAAACTATGGAACTGTGAGCGTAAACGCTGTGAAAAAGGCGCTCAACAGCAACAAGGTTCCGATTGTGCTTGTAAACGCGAACACAATAAACCCATATCTTGAATCATCTCCACACTGGGTTGTGGTAAAAGGCTATGACAAGGATACATTTTACATAAACGACCCTTATTCTGACAGCACTGTCACAATGGAACCAGATGCATTCAAGTCTGCTCTTGGCTATGAGAAAGAGTACCACATGATAACAGTTGATGCAAGGAAAAGATAAGTGATCAATTGCCAAGAATTACATCTAGACAGATAACTACAGCAATACTCGCCTCTACTACTGCAGGAGGCGCGGTTATTGGAGAGCTGCTTCCACCAACTGGTGATCTTGCTTTTGATGCTGTTAAAACAGCGTTGGGCGGTTTTGTTGGATTTGGTGTTGGAATAGCTGCAGATATTTTTTATCTTTTAAGGCGCACAAAAATAGAAGAGATAGAGGGGATGGAAGGGATAATACGCATTTAGATCTCTGAAATGCGCATTACTAACTTACCGATTCTGCTCTGCTATAATCTTTTTCGCCATAAGGCTCCTTGCTATGCTCTTCCTTATGCTGTCCCTCATTGTTCTGGTAACTGGCCTTATCCTTCTTGCTATCCTCGTCCTGCTGAGAAGTCTTGTATAGCAGGGATTGCATGCAAGCCTGTCAACCAACGGCATAGAGTACTTTCCATACATGCTTGACGGAAGGACAAATTTTGCCTCCTTTTTGCTCAGGATCCTTCCGCACAAGGAGCAGCTGTTCTTTATAAGGTAGTTCCTGTCAAGCTCTTCTGCGCACTTTATACAATAATATCTGCGGTCGCTTTGCGCTAGCTTCTTCGAGAATTGATATACTCTGACACCGCATCTACCACAGGTTTCCACAATATTCTCTCTCATCTATCCCATCTTTGCCGTACCACCAATCCACTCGTGGCGCATACAGAATTAATTGCAGTATTATTTTCGATTTTTAGATATTTATATATTGCTCATTTTTTATTTATGCAATTTTTTATAATATTTATATCGGCATTTGTTTTTACGCTATCGTAGTCAAAGTGCGTCCTTGTTGCAGTATAGCCCAATTCCTTAAGCCGGGATATCACCTCTGTAGGGCTTATTGAAACCGTATGCATCATCCTTGTTGTCTTTGGTATCGAATAAAAAAGGGGAATGTCTGCCTCATTCTTTATCATCTCGAGCGCGCTCGTCTCAGTCTCATCGTAGTGCTTCTTGAAGTAGGCCAGCATCTTTGCCGTGATATTTGCATTGTAAAGGCTGCCAAGCCACATCCTTCCAGATATCATCATTTCCGATTTGCAGCAATTGCACATTGTATTCTTAGGAAGAAGCCTCTTTTCCGTTTTTCTAAACCCACAGCTTGCGCAATAGTATGCATAGCCGGTATTCTTTATTGACGCCAGTGAATTTGCACTTCCATACTTCAATCTTATGAAAATCCTCATGTAGTGCGCATATGATATTGAGAAAAGAACCTCAATTCCATAATTGAACTGCGCAGCTATTCCAAGCACATAGTTTACAAGTATCCTTATTCCTGTTTCGTGGCACAGCTCGTTGTGCATAGGCTTAGATCCATATATTCTGATACAGGCCGATTCGTGAGCGCCGCAAAGAACAGCCGTATCTGTAGCTGTAAGCATAAGTATGGTTCCGTTTCTAGACATCTTCATTATGTCATAGATGTAAGGAGAAAGGCCCCCGAATGGATCCACATCTATGAAATCGAACTGGTGCTTTTCTTTGTTTGCAAATTCCTGAAGGCTTTCGTTCAGAGCATTTGCCTTGACTTTGTTTTCCTTTATGTTCAGCTTCGTTGAATTGTATGCATCTTTGTTCATGTCAAGTATTGTTATTTCCTTTGCCTTTGTCTCAAGGAAATACCTTATTGCGCGTATTCCGGTGCCTGATGTTGCGTCAAGGATTTTTGAATTCTTATTTGCTGTAGAATTAAGCAATGCTATGCTCAAATCCCTGAGCATCTTTGCCTTTGGGTTCAGGAATGCCTTTCCTTGCCTGATTGCCGCTCTTCCCTCCTTGTACAAATCATCACCTTGATATCTCTATTATCGCATCAAGAAGCCCGTGTGCGTATGATATGCATGAAAAAGAGGTATACATGTCCTTCTTGGCAAGATAGCTCTTGGAGTCGCTCGCATACATCTTTGCAAGCTCTATAACCTTCAATGACCTTTTGTCTTTTATTTTTTCTACATTGCCCATGTTGGAATAGAACTTGTCTATGTCCTTGCTTATCCTTTCTTCCATCTTGTTGTCATCATAATCTGGCATTGAACCACATCAGTATTTTATAGCTTCTCATTTAATATCATTTGTATTCTATGGCTGATGATAATGCAAATGTTTGGAGCGACAATACAGATTCCTTAATAACAGAAATAGACGAAGAAATAGAGGGAAAGTACAAGTTTGGGCTTCGCGACCTTTTCACAAACACCTCAAAATACGCAAAACAGCAGAACATACAGGTAACGATCAGCAACATGAAAGAGGATGCGAACAAATACATAGACAATATAATTTCTGAAATGGCAAATGAAAGCAAGACAATGGAGTATGATCTTTCAAAGGTTGACGCAATGACAAAACAACTAGGCCAAAACATATCAATGCAGTCAAGGCAGCACGGAATTCCGCTTGTAAAGCCTTTGGAAGTTGTAAGGGACACGGAAAGGGAGGAAACGATTGTGTTCGATTCTATAGATTTGGAAACGATGAAGCTTATAGAAAAGCTTATCTCTTCTTCAGTTTTTGTTGCAGATTTCAGTTACCAGCATAGAGATTATAACATAGGGTCATGGCTCTTTGGCGGAAGCAAGAACTATACAATAAATGTATATCTGCCGCCAAATACTGTCATGGACACGGAGCTGAGCAGGGACGAGATAAACGACCTTATAGATGAAGCTGCGGACATGCTGAAGTGATGCAACGGCTAGAAGAATGCTAATAGCTGTGACAGGAACTCCCGGAACTGGGAAAAGCCATCTAGCAAGAACGATTTCTAGGAAAATAAGAAAAGCAAAGGTAATAGAGATCAATGACATAGTAAACAGGTACAAAACTTTTTCTGGCTACGATAGATTTGGTACAAAGATAGTGAAATTGCAAAGGCTGACAGACTCGCTGAAAAAGGAGATAAACGGCAGCAAATCGGATTTTATTGTAGTTGTAGGGCATCTTGCCCCTGATGTTGGCATCAAATTCGATATCTGTATTGTTCTTAGATCCGGGCTTTCGCGTCTGGAATCATTAATGAAAAGAAGGGGCTATAGAAAAGAGAAGATACAGGACAATGTATTCGCAGAGGCTGTAGACTACTGCGGCGAAACGATGAGAGGGAAAGCAAAGGAGATATATGAGATAGAAACAAGAGAAGAGAAGGATTATGTTGTAAAATACCTAATGGCTATTTCAGAAAACAGAAAAGTTGCAAAGCCAGCAACAAAGGATATAAGCAAGATGAAGGAACTCTTAACATACCTGAACTCCCATAGGTTCAATTAATACTTTATAAAATTTAGAAGTATTTCCTTCACTTTTTCTGGATGCTCGTAATGCGGTTCGTGGCCGGAATTGTCTATTATTTCGAGCCTGCTTCCCTTTATCTTGCTTTGTAATACCTTTGCAAATTTTGGGTTTATCATTATGTCGTTTGAACCCCATAAAATCAGGGTTGGCACCCTTATCTTTGCAAGGTCCTCTGTGGTCAACCTGTCTTCCTCAAAGTTTGTGTATATCGCGCTTTTCATCACATATTCTTTGTTGTTGTTAAGCTTCATCACGGATTTCATCATCTCTTCCTGGTGTTTTCTCAATCCTGTAGCTATCATCTCCTCAAAATTCTCCATCAGGCCGGCGCAATCCTCAAGGATAAGCCCTTTGCACGTGTATGGCTGTGTTGCATAATATGCGGCTATCCATCCCCCATAAGAATGGCCGAATATGTAACTATCGCCGTTATTCTGCATTGAGATGAACTCCCTTAATGCCTGGAACTGCATGCTCACAGTGTAATCAACATCTGGGGCATCAGATTCTCCGTGCCCCAGCAAATCAACAAGATAAACATCAAGATCATCTGGAAGAAATCCAACAAACCTCTGCCACTGCTTTGTTGTGCTGCCAATTCCATGAAGGAAAATGATTTTCTGCTTTGGACCAGCGTGGTGCCTGAAATGTATTGCTCCCAATGATGTGTAACAGAAATCATCCTGGAAATCGTTTGTGTAATCCATTGAAGCACTATTTGCTTTGCTTTCCATAGAAGAAATGTATTCCCCTTCCTAAAGCCCCTTCTGCTGCCTCCTGTATCGCTTCGCTGTAAGTTGGATGCGGGTGTATAGTGTCTGCTATATCTTCCAATGTGGCCCCCATCTCCATTGCGAGGGCTGCTTCTGCAATCATTGAATTGGCATCTGGAGAAACGATCTCTATCCCAACCACAAGCCCATCATCCTCATAGGCGATCTTTACAAACCCGTTTGTTGAATCAAGAGCTATTGCCCTTCCAAGAGCGGACAATGGAAACTTTGTCACTTTTACTGTTTCGCTTTCGTTCACATCTCCAGCAATCGCGATTTCAGGATCAGAGAATATCACAGCTGGGACTACAATATTATCATATGAGGAATTTTCTCCAGCTGCTACCTCCCCCGCAACTATCCCCTGCCTTATTGCCTTGTGCGCGAGGAGAGGCTCTCCTACCACGTCACCAACAGCGAATATGTTTGGATCTGTTGTTTGCATCTTGCTGTCAACTCTTATAAATCCCCTTTCATCTAGTTCCACTTTTGTTGTGTCAAGGCTTAATCCCTCAGTATACGGGGACAATCCTGTTGCAACCACTGTTATCTCAGAAT
>JASHUQ010000099.1 GCA_030039935.1 Microcaldota archaeon | reverse complement strand
CCGTCTTCGCCTTCATCTTCTAGCAGCGACCTAATAATAGCTGGAATAATAATTGTAATCATAATAATAATCATTGTTGTGGTTGCATACTACAGCTCGAGCAAGAAGAAGCACCAGCAGCACCACCACAACGGCTGATGAAAGGCAGGGCTTTGTTTCTTTTTTATTAAAGGGATTAGCCTTGGCGAATGGGCTCGAGGAGAATTGAACTCCTTATCTTCACGTTGTCAACGTGACGTCTTACCAATCGACTACGAGCCCCTATAAATCAATCTTCATTCCATCGTATGCGAGAACAGTGTTCTTGAATCCCTTCCTTGCATCTCTCAGCACAGGTTCGGCATTCCTGTACCTTGCGCTCATGTGGAATATTACCAGCTTCTTTGCTTTTGCGCTCCTTGCAATCTGCGCGCATTCAGATGCTGCTGAATGAAGCCTTTCCTTTGCAAGATTGCTGAATTCATCAGAATATGTTGCCTCATGAATAAGAATATCTGCATATCTTGATGCATTTACCGTGTTTTTTGTCGGCCTTGTGTCAGCTGCATAGGAAATCTTCCTCCCTATTTGCCTTGTTGTCACATCCTTGAGCGGTATTGTCTTGTTTCCTATCTTAATTCTTTTGTCTTTTTGTATCTTGGAGAACATCGTTCCCTTCAATCCAAGCTTTTTGCACTTTTCTTTTATGAAGCGCAGCCTGTCCTCTTCCTTGAATATATAGCCGTAAGTTGGAATAGAGTGGACAAGCCTGAATGCACTTACAGTGAATCCTCTTCCTTTTAGGATTATTCCAGATCTTACGCTCTTTACAATAATCTTGTATCCTATAAGAGCCTTGTCAAAATCTATCAAAGGCCTTAGTTTATATTCCTCCTTTTCCGGAACGTATATCTCAAGAGGTTCCGTCCTCTTATTGAGCGCAAGAGTCCTTATAAGGCCTGCAACCCCAATAACGTGGTCTCCGTGCATATGCGTTATGAATATCGCCTTTATTTTGTAAGGATTTATTGAATACTGCATCATCTGCCTTTGGGTTCCTTCTCCGCAATCAAAAAGGTAGACATTCCCATCATATTCTATTGAAACGCTGGGAAGGTTCCTCTCCTTTGTCGGAGTCGAGCCGGATGTGCCAAGGAATGTTATTCTTATCGGGAGCATTCAATCAACTTCTATTGTGATAGTTTTATTCTTTAGGTCAAGGTCTATTATATTAATATCGCTGAATAGTGATTGTGCCTCTTGTTTTGTAATCCTTTTGTTCTTTTTCAGTTCGCTTATCATCACGTTCAACCTGTTCATGTTGCTGAGAACAACATCTCCCATTCTTTTGCTTTCGCTTATGCTTTCGTCTATATCCTGAAGTATTTTCCTCTGTTTCTCTATGCTTGCCCTTAGCTGCTGCACAACCTCGCTCTCCTTTTCCTCTTCGATTCCAACAGGGTTTTCAAAGTAGAATGCATCAAGCAATTCCTGAAGAGAAGAAAATTCCTGCTTTTCAAAGTTTTTGTACTTATCTGGCATTGCCATGGAATAATCAACAGCATTTCCATCCTTATCTCTGAATATTACTGGGTTGACTACTTTTGGAACCTCTATTTTGTAGCTATCTGGCTGTTTTGGAGGCTTGTATTCCACGTTTGGCTTTATTATCCTATCTTTGAACTGCCTTTGCCTGTATACAAGAAGCATGTTCATTGATTTATCAGATAGTATTATGTTGCCCTTGTCGAACATCTCTATAATCATGTTCATCTCTTTGTCGCTCTTTTTCAATGCAAGGGCAAGTATCCTGTCATTGTTCATCTGCCTTATCTCTTTTATCTGGAATCCCTCGATTTTGCTCCTTACCGCCATTGCAAAGTTAGTCGGCTGGTCCTGTTTTTCCACATAGCTTGTCCTGTTTATCGTATGTGATAGGATTATCTGAAGGTTGCACTGCTCCTTGCCTCTTTTGAGCTTAATCCTGAATCTGCCTTCGCTAACTTCGTAGAATCTTTCTATGTAGAAATCATACATGTCTTGTAGCTCTTTTGCCAGAACCGCAAGCTCTGCTGCAGATATTACCCTCATATGAAATCAGTAGATGATTCACAGATAACGTATTTAGAACAGAGCTCTCACATCTTCTTGAGCTTCTTTGTTCCTTCCTCTTTTGCTATCTTTGAGAATTCAGATGAAAGCTTGTACGCAGAGGTTCCGTTGCTTTCCTCATACACCGCTCCTATCTGCACTATATCCGCTCCGCTTGAATACGCAGTCCTCAGATCCTTTATGTTTCTTATTCCTCCTCCCACTATGTATGGGACGCTTATAGACGATTTCACTGCATGGATCATCTCTGGAGGGATTGGCCCTGATCCCTGTGCCTGAGGGTTTGATCCCGTATCTGTTATTATGAACCTGTTTCCGAGGAATTCACCCGCCATTGCCAATGCGGCTGCTATCTTCGGCTTCTCCCTTGGAATTATGTTCGCATCTCCGACCCATCCTACGGTTCCTCCAGGATGTATTATTATGTACCCTACAGGAAGCGGCTCTATCATCTTCTTCTTTATCATTGGAGCAGCGAGCATCTGCGCCTGCGTTATCCAGTACGGGTTCCTTGCATTAAGTATTGACATGAAGTATATGGCATCGGCATACTCTGTAACAGTTGAAATGTTTCCAGGGAATAGGGTAAGAGGGACGTCTATTTCCTCCTTTATCCTCTTTGCAACGTTATCGAGAAGATCGCCCTGCACTCCGACGCTCCCCCCTATTAGCACAAGATCCGCACCTCCCCTTACTGTCTCTTTCGCAGTTTTTACAGCAGCATCTTCTGTCTTGTAATCTACAGGGTCTATTAAACTAAAGAACATTGCCCCCTTTGTCTCCAATATTTCGTGTATATACAATTCAACCTTTCCATTTTTCATGCATTCACCTGTTTCTTGCCTGCACCTTTATCTGCCTCTTGCTCATGAAGTCTTCAACCATTGCAACTCCATCTATATCAACCTTTCTGACAGGGGAGAATCCCAGCTCTCTCTTTATCTTTGATGTGTCTATGGTCCTGTCGCTCGCAAGGAATTCATACTCATCATATGTGACATTCGCCGCCCTTCTCATTATCTTTGCTAATGTCGGATTTATCCTTCTTTTTGGAGGCTCTACCCCAAGCCTCTTTGCTGCGAGCTCGAAAAGATACGT
>JASHUQ010000098.1 GCA_030039935.1 Microcaldota archaeon | reverse complement strand
ATTTATTATGTGCTGGAAGAGATAAGGGCCAATAAGAGACTGCCACGTGCTAAGGGTCAGGTCAAGGTCCGCCCTATCAGCGGTATATTGGTTAAGAGATGAATTGCTTATTGTTATTGTAAGAATCTCTTTTACACTGGCAGATGTGTTCTGGTTTAGCGTAACAGTTGTATTAAGCTTTGTAACTGTAAATGAGGCGAACGAACTGTTGATCACTAACAATGAAAGCATTATTGTTATACCTACAAGTAGAATCGGCTTCAATGCCTCACCAAAATAATTTTCGATACGAGGCTTTTAATACCTTTAGAACAAAACAGAAGTAAGTGATTTCTATGATAACAGGATTTACCATATCGAAAGTAGAAGGCAATATAGAGTCTTTTGAAGCGCTCCAAAGGCAGAGGTATCCAAGAATAAACTATAACATGAAGGACATGGAGGGAAGCGGAGAAAAGCTAAAAGCGGTATATGAATTTGAAGCGGTATACTATGATGGGGATGCTAAGGACGCAAAGACTATAGGGGGCCTCAAGATCCATGGAACTGTGGAGATAAAGGACACGAAGGAAAGCGTTGCAAGCATAATCAAGACATGGAAGGATACCGGTGTTCCGCCAAAGAAGGTTTCTGAAGAGATAGTGGAGAGCCTTAACTTCAGATGCGGTGCTACAGGAACGCTTGTTGCATACGCCCTCGGACTTATTCCGCCTTTGGTAGTTCCAAAGATCAACATAGAAGAGAAGAAATGAGGTTGGAATTTATCCTATTTATTCCTGCTTGTTCTAATATTTAGAAGTTGGTAGAATGCAGATTGAGGGAGCCGTGCTAGATGTAGACTATTTGATAAAGAATAGCACAGCGGACATAAGGCTTACTGTGAAGGGAACGAATGGAAAGGCGTACGAGATATTTGACAAGGAATTCAGGCCGTACTTCTACCTTGTCCCTGATGTTGAAAGAAGCGTTGATGAGCTGCTTGCTCTTTCCATAATTGACAATGGAAACGAGATTAAGCCCATAAAGGTTGAGAAAGAGAGGAAGCTTGCAAAGGGAAAGGAGGTAACGGCATTCAAGATATTCATAAAGAATCCAATGAACGTCCCGAAGTTCAGCGCATTTGTAGGAAGATATGGAACTTGCTATGAATACGACATACCTTTTGCAAAGAGGTATGCAATAGACAAGAACATAATTCCGTTGTCGAATTACATTATGGAAGTTGAAGACAGCAATGGAACTCTTGAAATAAAGTCAATGAAAGAGGCGAAGGACAGGTTCAACCTCAATCTCAACACGATGTGCTTCGACATAGAGGTCTACAATCCTCTCGGGGTTCCAAGAGTAGGGAAAGATCCAGTAATAATGATTAGCTATTCCTATGTTTCAAATGGAAAGGCTGGAAACGGCGTAATAACATCAAAGAGGATTAGCCTTGATTTCGTTGAAACTGTGAAGGACGAGAAGGAGATGTTCTCCGCTTTTGCAAAGAGGGTAAAGGAGCTTGACATAGATATTATAACAGGATACAATTCCGCTAATTTTGATGTAAAGTATTTGCTTGAAAGAGCAGAGGCGCTAAAGATAGAATTCAATCTGAGCAGATACGAAGGGGATACGAAGCTTGAAAGGCACGGCCTTGTCGACAGGGTGAAGATCGCCGGGGTTGTGCACGTTGACATGTACCAAGTGGTTAGGTTCATATCTATTGTCACATCGTCAGAAAGCCTTCTGAAACTGAGCAGCTACACCCTAAAGAATGTCTATGATGCGATAAGCAATGACAAGAAGTTCAATGTGGAGAAACTTGACATATACAAGATGTGGGACGGGACAAAAAAGGAACTCGAAACACTTGCAGAATACAACCTTGGAGACTCGAAGGCGTTGCAGAAAGTATACGACATGTTCATACCAATAATGGTAGAGATGGCAAGGACTACCGGAGATATGCTGAGCGATACATCGGTATCGACTACGGGCCAGCTCGTCGATTATCTTCTAATGAGATATGCGACCCATTCCAATGAGCTCATAACAAACAAGCCGGATGAAAGGGAAATGGATGTCAGAGCAAAGAATCCTATAGAGGGAGCATATGTGAAGACTCCAGAGCCAGGAGTCTATGACAATCTTGCGGTAATGGACTTCAGAGGACTGTATCCATCTATAATCATATCATACAACATAGACCAGTCAACAATATGCACCGATTGCACAGACTATTATGAGTCTCCAATAGGGACAAGGTTTGAGAAGAAGAGAAAGGGAATAATGCCGATAATACTAAAACAGCTCATAGAGCAGAGGTCGGAGGTGAAGAAGCAGTTCAAGAAAAACCCTGACGACAAGTATCTTGGGTCTAGGCAACTGGCCCTCAAGATCCTTTCAAACTCGTTCTACGGCTATCTTGGATATGCAAGATCAAGATGGTATACAAGAGATGGGGCTGCAAGCGTAACAGCGTATGGAAGGCAGCACATAAAAGAGGCCATAAAATATGCGGAAGACAATGGCTTCAAGGTAATTTACTCTGATACAGATTCTCTGGTAATGCTTCTTGGCAGCAAAACAAAGGACGATGTGCTGAAGCTTTTGAAAAGCTTCAATGCAAAGCTGCCGGAAAGCATGGAACTGGAGCTGGAAGATTTCTACAAAAGAGGGGTGTTTGTAGGAAAGAAAGTAGAAGGAGGAAATGCCGGTGCAAAGAAGAAGTATGCGCTCATTGCAG
>JASHUQ010000097.1 GCA_030039935.1 Microcaldota archaeon | reverse complement strand
GGCTGTTCCAAGGAACATCGCTTTCCAGGTCTTTGTGGGTACGACAAAACTGCTCGGAGGACTTACATCATCTTTCATCCTTGGAATACAAACTGCGCTTGTTGGATCTCTTATACTTATGATTGTTGCTGCCGCTCTATCGGCTGCAAGGGGCAAAGCTGCCAAGCGTTTCTAGATGATGCAGACATGACAATATTCATTTTTGTAAGGCACGGGTTCAGCGAGAATAACCTGCACGACACGCTCGAGACAGATCCTGATAACAAAGTAAAACTGACAAAGGACGGGGTGGAACAGGCGAAGGAGGTTGCAAAGCAGCTTGGAAGCCTGAAAGTATCGCGCATATACTCAAGCACAATATACAGGGCGTATGAAACAGCAGAGATAATAGACAGAGAGTTCGGGCTTGATATAATAAAGGATAAGAGGCTTGTTGACAGGAATGCTGGAAAGATGAACGGAAAGCCGAACAGGAGTGGAAGGTGGAGGCTCGGATTGACTGACAAGGAATTCGAGGAGCTGCTTGTCGAGTCGTGGCAGAGCATAAAGAGGAGGGTTATCAGCTTCATGAAATCTGTAAAGGACAATGGAATAGTGGTTGTCGTGACGCACGAAGACACGATAAAAGCGGTTTTATCATATATACTGAATCTTGACGAAATGCAGATTTACGGATTGACTGTGAAGAACTGCAGCATTTCCATAATAGAAAGGAAAAACAATGAGTACATGTTGATAGGCGCTGGGCTGCCCATACTCACAGACAAGATCGCTGAAGAGATCAGGCATAGCCAAAGCAAATAGTCGCATTTTTAGTTTTAACACTGCCATTTATCTCTGGTGTTCTGATTACAAGATACAAGAAATCCGGCTCAACAGCGGATTATGTACTGATGGCGATCGTTGCCATAATGGTTGTGGGGCTTCTTGCCTACCTGTACTCGAATGGCACTCTGACAAACGTATATTCTAGCATATTGAATTCATCTATTGTGCAAACATCAGGATACACCAGCGTCCCAACAACGATTCCGGTGAACCAGACAATGAGCAATGCAAGCCAGCTTGCGCTCCAGGATTACGCATTGTCGTTGATAAACAACGACAGGAACAAATACGGGCTTGCGAATGTGTCGCTGTCAAACATCAGCTCCGCGCAGCAGCACGCCGACAACATGATTGCGTATGGATACCTGAGCCATTGGGATATATATGGACTAAAGCCATACATGAGGTATACTCTTCTTGGGGGAAGAGGATCTGTAACGGAAAACGTTGCATACGTATCAAATGAAACGTGCGGATTGCTCGGATGCACCGGGAACATAAACGTAAAGAACGCGATAGAGAGCATGGAAAACAGCATGATGTACAATGATTCCGAATGCTGCAACAACGGTCACAGGGACAACATACTGAACCCCTATCATAATCAGGTCAGCATAGGTGTTGCATACAACAAAACAACAGTGTATCTTGTCGAGGACTTTATCGACAACTACATAACATGGGCAAACGGCTATCCTTATTACTCGAATGGAACCTTCTCCCTTCAAGGCTCGATACAAAATGGATATACAATGCCCGAGATACTTGTATCATATGACAGCCCTGTGCAGAACATGAGCGTTTCAGAGCTAAAGGAGACGAGCGACTATTCATACGGGCAGTACATTGCCGGGATTGCAGCAACCCAGGCCGAATATTACTCAAATATATCGACGGTATACGCAAACAGGTACAGCGTGCAGGGCCAGAACTTCAATGTTATATTCAACATAGACAACCTGATAAGGAATTACGGCGCAGGTGAGTACACCCTTTTGATATGGCTCCAAAACGGGTCAGGAACAAACAGCACATTCATAGGCTCCACATATACAGTTTTCATAAACAGCGCTGGAAATTCCTATACAGAGAAAAACGTATGATCATTTTTTCCTTACATACATCTCTTCAACTGCGGAAAGCACAATATCCCTGTAACCATTGACAGGCATAGAGCCTATGTACTTATCTACTGCAAGCTTTGCCTCGTTTCCATATTTCTCTGCTACGCTCCTGGCATAGTCTATGCTGTTGTACTTGTCAATAAGATCTCTAAGATACAGTATTTCTTGTTCCGTTTTTGCCTGCCTGTTTTTCTTGAATATCGCATCGATTTTCTCTTTCTCTTCTGGGGTTGCATTCTTGTACATGTGAAGAACCATAAGGGTAAGCTTTCCCTCATACAAATCGCCGTTGTTCTTCTTGCCGAAGTCCTTTTCGTTAGCGGTCATGTCAAGTATGTCATCAACTATCTGGAATGCGATTCCAGCCTTTGACCCAATCTCCTTGAGCATTTCAAGGTCATTTTCGGTCCCGTTGCCTGCAAGCGCACCCAGCTGCATTGGCCCATAGACCGTGTAATAGCACGTTTTGCTGTCGACAATCCTGAAATAGAGGTTTTCGTCAGCTTTTGACAGGTCCTTTATGTCATGGATGAACCTGTTTTCAATATACTGGCCTTCAACAGTGTATATCATCATGTCATAGAACTTGTCATAAACCCTTTTGCCCTTCTCAACCCCTACTTGCTTTATATAATCTGTGAGCATCTTCCACATTGCCATCTGGCCGAAGTCCCCAGCGTCAAGCGCATGCACCCATCCGTATATCCTGTGAGCTGCTGGCTTTCCTCTCCTTAGCTCTGAATCGTCTTCAATGTCATCGTGCATGAGTATCCAGTCTTCTGACAACTGCTGAGCTGCGGCTGGAAGTATCGCATCGCTTAGAGTTGCACCATAGAGATGCGCGGTCAGGAGAAGCAAAGCTGGCCTTCTATATTTACCCTGCCTATCTACATAATCCCTCATTATCTGGTAGTGTCCAGAAGGCTCTTTGAGAGGGACATACTCGCATATCTTCTTGTAGACAGCGCTTCTATATTGCTCTGCAAATTCTTTGAAGTTCATAATCTATACCAAATAGATTTGACATGCTTTCTATATTGTATTTGCCGTGTAATCATTAAAACCATATATATTGATATTTGCTTTAAGGTTCGTCTAAAAACGTATTTGGAAACATTATCCATAGTGGTGACGCCTTATAAGGCTTGTTATTGTGCTCTCTCCTTTCTGTGTTATTTCATACAGTTTAGCAGATCTTTTGACAATGAAACCGCCTCTCACAAGCCTGTGCACCGCGTTATTAACATTTATGTTTGGATGTTTGTGCACTATCTCATTTATTGAAAGGCATTTCTCTTCGGGAAAATCCACCAGTAGCGTTATGTCCGAACTTGCATATGTGTATTCTCCATAGCGCATTCTTCTTGCTGGCATAAAACCATGTAGAATGAATTATTATGATATATATACATTTTGATTTTG
>JASHUQ010000096.1 GCA_030039935.1 Microcaldota archaeon | reverse complement strand
ATATTGGAATGGGCTATATTCTATTCAATCATATTGATGATAGTCAGGGCTATAGAAAGCAGATTAGGCCTTATAGGAAGGGTCATATTCGGCTTCGCCGCCAGCATTGCAATAGGAGTTGCAACAATGTTCGCCATTCCTGTGATAATAGACAACAAGGTAGGGCCAATAAAGGCGGTGAAGATGGGCGCTGATTTCTTTCTCAAGAACTTTGGCAAGACCGTAGGAGGAATCGTATACTCTGACCTGTATAACCTGATGTTCATTGTATTGGGAATCGTGCTTATTGTCATTGGAGCAATAGCAGCAAGCATATCAATTATACTTGGTGTATCAATTCTATTGCTTGGCCTGCTAATTTTTGCATTCGGCCTGATAATGAACTTCCTTACAGTGAATGTGTACAAGCTTGTGCTTTATGACTATCTTAACGGAGGAAAGCTGCCAAAAGGGATATCTGAAGACCTTGTTAACCAGTCCGTCAATAAAGCAAAGCAGAGAGCAGGCTCATGATCCAAGAATTATGTGACTACCTATCTAAACCATGCTCTCTTTCAAACCTTGTGTATCCAATTGGCCCAGAAGTTGGCACTGGGCGTTCTCTCTGCCCTCTTTCACTCCTTAGGTGCTCTTTAGGCAGTGTTTCCAGATCCATTCTTTTTAAATATTTGGAAAAATAGAGAGTATCTGTGATGATATGATCTTCTATAGAGGTGCGCTTTCCTTTAACAGGATTTCCACAAAGAAAGGTATTGTTTTACCCTGCAGGCGCTTCTCTTAGGCATTAATTTGAACCTAGTTCTGGATAGCTAAACCTTAAACCTCTACTTTAGGTTCTAGAGGGCACCTATTCTTTATTTCTTTGCAAAGTATATCGCAAGATTCATCCTCTGCCATAGAACGCCGAATTCCTTAAATCCTATCTCATTAAGCCATTCTTTCTGTTCCGAGAGCTTCGCCGGCTTATCTTGGACAAATGCGTGATGTAACCATGCCTTCAGCTCCCCTCCGCTAAGGTATCCTCTCATGTAGGCTTCGTAGTACCTCCTCCAGGCTATGTCTCCCATCTTAGATTCTGCAAGTACAAAATCTCCATTAATGAACACTCCTCCCGGCTTTAGCGCCTTGTATATGTTTCTAAATGCCGCCTTCTTGCCACTATGGGTGGCATTGTGTATCGCTATTGCTGAAAATGCGAAGTCAAATCTCTTACTTTCCGGAGCCCAGCGTGTAAAGTCCGTTTCAAGCAGCTCTGCCCTGTTTAGCAGGTTGTTGGAAGAGAGATTCTTCCTTGCCTTTTCAAGCATCTTGTACGAAGAATCAACTCCGAATAATGTTGAGCTTTTGTGGCTAAGCAGAAATAACGACGCACCGCTTCCAGTTCCAACACCAAAATCGAGCACTTTTGTTCTTGGCTTTACTTTCAATGATAGATGGGTTAGAGAATCCCTGTATATTGTGTTCTGTATCTCATCGTTCCACGGAACCACGTAATGGTTGCATGTGTCATAATCGTTTATTGAGTTAAAGTGTTTCGTTACTAGTCCTGACTGGTCCAAAGTATCACCCTAATATAAGCTTCGCTCTAAAGCATTAAATTCCTTATTTCCTCAAACAACTCATGCAAAAAGTGAAAATAAGGGTCGCAAAAAAGAGAGACATCAGAGCGATCAGCAAATTCGGCACCCCTGTTGTCAAAGAGATGAAGTTCTACAACAGGGAGCACATGGCCAGGAACATCTACGAGCTGAGCATCAGAGATTTGAACGATACTCTAAGGCATAACAGGAATGGCATAGTAATTGCGTTATCAGATAGCAATTCGGTGATAGGGATGTGCGTGCATTATGTCAGCCATGGGCATGTTGACTGGCTTGATTGGCTGCTTGTCGATAAAAGATACAGAAAGATGGGCATTGGAAAAGCCTTGATGGAGTTTGCGATAAAAGATGCAAAGAAAAAAGGTTGCCACAAGATGTGGTGCAACTCAAACCCAGAAAATAAGCCTATGTTAAAGTTCATGCCAAAGCTAGGATTCAGGAAAATAGGCATTGCAAAGAGGCATGCTTTCAAGGAAGATGAGATATTATGGGAGAGGATTTTCGGTTAGGGTTTCTTGAACCGGTATGGAATCAAGGCTCTTTAGAGTTTGAAAACCTATTCGCTTTCGCTCGGGCCTGCTCTTCGATCATACCTAAATGCGATTTGAGTTTTTCAATTTCTTCCTTTGATAATGGACGGTTGCTAAGGTCAAAAACAATACCCCACGCGAACAAAGACGCTATTCCAGCTACTATAAAGTCTTCGGCCACAGGAACCGAATGCCACCAAACCGCCTCCATATATGCTCCAGTAAAGAACGCCAATGTTGAGCTTCCAAGCACTGCTGGAATAAATCTTGGAATGTCCACGAAACTCTCCATCCTAGCTCTTCTGCTCCTGCCTCTATCAACAAATGCATCGATTCTGCTTACAAGTCCGCTCCGCTTTCCAACAGGCTGGATTTTGGTTGGGAAAATAAGCACACCAATACGACGAAAGCCAGTAGCTCCATCATCAACACGTTCGCGCTCTTTTTTGCTTACAGTAATTCCAACAAAATCAGTAAATATCCTAAGAAGATGCGTGTTCTCTGTACTTGCATCTGTGCGTAAAGGAACGGTTTCGTTATTCTGATCCGCGCCATTTAGGCCGTCTTTATCTCTTGGTACTTCCATGAAAATAATAGAATTCTATAAATATTTATAGCTTTAGAAACCAAGCCCAGAGAGAGGAGAGAGCGTGGGAGAAATCAAGTTATATTAAAATGAGTTATTACAACCTGCCCCCATTCGTCTCCAGCAGCTACAGTGTACACGCCAGGTGAAAAGGGAGTTAGCGTACAACTTGATGGATCCAGGCATGGCCCTCCGCTCCAAGTGCCATTTATTGTTAGTGTGCTAACTTCATTTGCAGTAAAATTGCCACCATTTTTCAATATCACGTTTGCATATGCGCTTTTAGCTTTGAAGTCGTAGCGTACGGGAGGGCTAAATGCGGGGCAGCCTAAGACGACATTGGGAAAGGTATCCAATTCTGTGCCAGTGCTAAGATTGTCTATAGTGTAATAGCCTTTATAAACGGCAAAAGAGAGTAAAGGACCT
>JASHUQ010000010.1 GCA_030039935.1 Microcaldota archaeon | reverse complement strand
AGCGGCTCTACATTTACATAGAACCTTGAGTGCCTGTTGGGGCTCTTTCCCTCAATAGGACCAATCTTCCTCTCAATAGTTTCCTGGTAGAGGACTATTGGTGCGCTTGTAGTTATCGGTATCTTGAAATCATCCTTTATCTTTGTCTCAACAGTCTCAAGGTGGAGCTCTCCCATTCCGCTTATCAGATGCTCTCCAGTATCCTGGTTTATCTCTGCCTTTAGTGTTGGGTCCTCTTTTGTCAGAACCCTAAGTGCCTCTATTAGTTTTGTAGTATCTCTAGAGTCCTTTGCCTCTATCGCCTTTGTTACAACAGGTGGAGAATAGTACTTCAATTGTTCGAACGGCTCTATAATATCTTCACTTAGTGTATCTCCAACATTAAGGTCTCTAACCCCGACAATCGCAGCTATGTTCCCAGCAGGAATCGATTCTACAAGGACCTTGTCTGGTCCCATGTATATTCCTACTTGTGCAACCTTTTGTGTTTGGCTTCTTCCGGATATGTGAAGCTCTGTTCCTTTCCTTACCGTTCCAGAGAAAACCCTTCCAACAGCCACTTCTCCGCTATGCGGATCATATTTTATACCAAAAATTACAGCGTTGGTCTTTGCTTTTGTATCCGCGTCTACCATCGCCTTTCCATCTGGAGAAGCAAGGTCCCCATGCCAAATTTGGGGGATTCTGTACGGCTGGGCCTCTGCAGGGTTTGGAAGATGCTCGACAACCATTGCCAACGTTGCTTCGTCTATCGGGCACAGTTTCTGCAGCTTTTCAATCTCATTCTTTGCCGTCAGTTCGAATATGTCCTTGAATGTCGCCTTTGTTGTCTCCATAACTCTTCTTGATATCGCCCATCTTCTAAGTGCAGAGCCGAATGCAACGCTTCCTTTGTCAACGCTCACCTTCCACTTTTGCGCATATTCCTCTGGGGCAAAATCCTCTATCATCTTGTTTATGTCGTTTATCAATTTTAGCAGTCTTTCCTGTGTTTGTTCTGGAGTCAGTCTCAGCTCTGTAAGAAGCCTGTCTACCTTGTTGAAGAACAGTACGGGCTTTGCCTTTTCCTTCATTGCCTGCCTTAGAACTGTCTCTGTCTGCGGCATTATTCCTTCTACTGGATCAACAACAAGTACAACGCCGTCAACAGCCCTCATAGACCTTGTTACATGGCCTCCGAAGTCAACATGGCCGGGAGTGTCTATCAGGTTTATTATATAGTCTTCATTCTTGTAGTTGAATCCAAATGATATGTATGCCGACTTTATCGTCATCCTTCTATCTTTCTCTATTGCCTCATAGTTTGTATATAGAATGTCGCCAGCAACGTTCTTTGAAATCAGTCCTGCCTGTGCAAGCAATGAATCTGTAAGGCTTGTCTTTCCATGGTGAACATGAGCGATAATTGCGATATTCCTTATGTGCTTATGGTCGCTCATCATTTTCTGAATTTCTTCAACTACGTATTCTTTTCTCGCCATAACACCACATAATAAGACTACTTTGCGCTTCTCGCCATTCTCTCTGTCTCGTTCTTCCTCTTTATAGCATAGCTGTTTACATCATTGTTTGCTGCAAGGATGAGCTCGCTTGCCAATGCCTGCGCCATTGTCCTCTTGTTCCTGAACGCGCTTGTCACTGTAGCCATTCCTATGTTCCTGAGTGCAACGTCAAGCCTTCTGCTTGCGCTTATGTCAACCGCAACATTCGATACTATTCCACCATATCTGACCCTTGTTGTGTCCTCTATCGGGGCGCTGTTTTCCAACGCATATATGAAAACCTGGATTGGATTCCTTCCTGTCTGTTTGTGAATCATCTCGAACGCATTTTTTATTATGTTCATGGCCTTTAGCTTCTTTCCCTGCATCCTTCCCTTTGTCCTTATGACCCTTCCTCCAACCTTTCCTCCGGTGCCACCTCTCATAAGTGAATTCTCCAGCCTTTCTATTATGTTTAGATTCGCCTTATGATACTGGTTCTGGCTTTTTCTTCCAAACGAGTGTGGGTAGACTATTGGCCTAAGGTTTATGTAGTTCCTTAGGCTCGGGTCGAATATCTCTACATCATAGCTGTACCTGTTGAACAATTGTATTGAACTTGAAAGGAATATGTCTTTCTTCTGCTGGCCCTGCGCCTGCTGCGCTGGTTGTGCTCTTGCGCTTGCAGCTCTTCTTCTTTTCGGCGCGGCCTGCTCTGCTGTTTGTTCTTTGCTTTGTTCTATAGCTGCTGCCTGTGCCTCTTCCATAATATCATCTCTTTTGCTTCTCCTGCTTTCCCTTTATTATCTGAACCAGGTTTGTCCCGTTCACCTCTACAACCTTGTATTTCCATCCTGGAATGCATCCCATCTGGCCCCTTTGCGATCCGCCAAGCCCTTCTATTGTAACCTCATCGTGCTCGTCGATGAAGTTTATAGCTCCATCACCAGGCACATAGCATCCGACCACCTTTCCGTTCTTTATGAGCTGCGCCTTTACCCCTTTTATTTGCCCGGAATGGGGCTGCTTCTGCTCAGTAGATATTTTTTGGAGGACGAGCGCCTTTGCCCTCGGCACAGTTCCCATTGCATCGTACTTTTGCTTTAGCCTGAACTGCTTTCTTTTCAGCCATTTCTTCAAAAGCCTTTGGTGCTTCCTCTGTCTTAACAATCTCCTGGCTGCGAATTCTCCATTTGGCATAATTATTCACTATTCAAAATATTCGAGTTTCCTGGCTCTATTATGGAAAGCACGGAAACAGAAAACGGCTTTCCGCATATTGCCCCCAGCTCTACGGGGTTTGCACTGTAGTTTATCACCTTTATTCCTGCAATTCCAGCCATGTGCAATATATCCTGTAAGCTTCCTTGCCTGTTCTTGTTTGCAATTATTACCAGCTTTGCGGTGCTTCTCTTTATCGAGTCCACAACTGTGTTTATGCCTATGGCTGTCTTACCGCTGTCTACAGCTAGGCGTATATCATTTGCTAAATCTGCCATGCGAAGCACACAGAATAAAGCGGCGCTGTTCCTTTAACAGAGCCAAGATTATTTTGTTAAGTAAGATATATATAGTTAATTATGGAATCTGCGCACTGGCAATAGATGCGATTTGTGATGGGCTCGCTGTTGTATTAAGCGTTTGCAATACAACAAAGTAGTTGCCCTTGTAGCCAAAGAGGTACTGCTCACTGTCTCCATATTGCGAGTTAGTGAATATTCCATCAGAGTATGTCATGCCTGAGGATGATGCTCGTGTAGCCTTGTAGCTTGTTATTCCAGTGAAGCTCTGGTTCGAAAACGTAGAGTAGAATTCGCTTGTGTTGTTTGTGTAGTATACCCATTCATCCATTATTGCTGTGTATGTGAATGTCCTGTTAGCAGTTACATATGCGTCATACCTTACAACCCATGCTGCAGATGTGTTGCCTGCAATCGCCTGCGCCGTTGGAGTTTGTCCATATATTCCATAAACATAATCGTAAGCGCTAAGCTGTGTCGCGCTGTTGTATTCTGTTAGATTGTAATATTGGGTGCTTGTTTGGCTGGGCCCAAAGTATTGCTGCGCTGTTGTTTGTACAATATACGGGTTCCCGTAGTTGTTCTGGCTTGCTGTTGTAGAACCAGATGGCACCGTTGTGCTCCCTGCCTGTATTGTTGTTGGAATAGTTGACGATATCGTAGATATTGTTGTTGTGATACCTGTGCTGTGTTGGGTTAAGTAAAATATTGCACCTATGATTATTACAACTGCGATTATAGCCCCTATTATTATTCCTGCATGGCGACCAGATCCTTTAGAATATACCTCCTTTGGTTTTGCACCAGGAATAGTTGTTGGTATTGGAACGCTCATAGGCTGGCCAAGCTCAGAATCATCCATTTAACTCACTTTAATATAAGGCATTGAGCTTTATTTAAATCTATCAGTCTTCAAGAGTTGAGTTGCAGCCTTCTGGCTGGCTTATAGTCCCGCTCAAGATAAGCTTCAAATATCCTATATATGGAATTGTTGCTATTACCTTTCCCTCTATGTTGGACTGGTTTGCAGGAAGGTTCTCATACTGCATGTCTAGTCCGGGGTTGTTGTCCCCTTTTGTAAGGAAATAGTAGCTTCCATTTGCATTGATTATTGCATAAACCCTGTGCACTACGTAACTGTCACCATCCTTGAAGAAAGAGTCTTGCGGGACGGTCTGATAAACCACTATGCTGTTGTTGTGATCTCCTGTTATTGTTGTGTTTGCTATTGTTATAGATGTGGTGTATGCTTCCTCTACAACTTTGCCTGTGCTCAGCAGGTCGTTTGCCTCGCCGCATTGGTACTTTACAAGGTTGCTCCCTTGCTGCGAATATGGTATTATTTCTCCACCAGTTTCTGTAGGCTTGTATAGCCCTATCGAATATCCAGGAAGGACTATTTGCGATATGTTTATGTTTCTGCCTATTTGCTGGTATGCCACGCATTCCAGCGATTCATTGTTTATGTTTTTTATCATATCCTGCAATTCTGTTTCTGACACGTTTACTATCGGAGCCTTTATTTGGCTTGGGTTTGCACCCTGCAATACTATCATGTCGCCTCTATGCAAATATGGAAGCATGCTGCAGCTTGGAACAGCATCAAGAGGATAGCTCGTGTGCAGTATTACTCTGAGAAGGAACCATACTCCTATCACAACAACAATGGCAACCACTACCTCCACAATGTTTCTTATTTTCCCTGACTCTCTAGATCCGTTTACAAATTCAACCCCTACAAGAAAGACTATAAGGAAAAACGCAGCTATGCCGAATATTATGGCTAGTGATGTTATGCTCTGGAAAACTATGTAGAGGATAAAAACTGCAACAAGCAATATGTAAAGGGGCCACGTTGTAATCTGGTACTTATTGCCTGCACTTGTTTTCTTATCTCTCTTCAACTACACCACTGTTTGATCCATTTTTAGTAGCGATCTGGATGCCAACCACTTGGGATTGGCCGTTCTGCTTTGTCACTCCTATTGCAGTATCAGCGCTTGCTATTAATGAATCATTGTGGCTTACAACTATAAATTGTGACCTTTTGCTTAGTTCTTTTATTAGTTTTGACAGTTTCTTCGAATTCTCCTTGTCAAGAGAGGCGTCTATCTCGTCGAATATATAGAAGGACATGGGGTTTCGCATCTGTATTGAAAATATAAGCGCGAGCATGAGGAGCGATTTCTGTCCTCCAGATAACTCTTCGGGTGGTGTCTGCTTCTTGTTCTGCCCCTGTATTATGAACATCAGTTTTGAATTGAACGGTTCTGATGGGTTGTCTAACGATAGATAAGCGGTCCCATCAAATATGTGCGAATACAGGCTTTTGAAGTTCTCGTTGACGTCATCGAATGTTTCATTGAATATGTTGAGCTTCTTTGATTCAATCTCGTTTATCATTGAGAGTATTGAATCCTTTTCTACCCCAAGAATAGAAAGCCTTTCCATTGCCTCGTCAACATCCCTCTTTCTTTGTGAATATGCCTCTGGGGCTTTGAGATTCACATTGCCGAGAAGCTCCTTTTCGTGCGTGTATTCTATTTGGCTCTTTTCCAGTTCCTCGATCTCCTTGAATTGCACCTGCTCTGTTTCCTGGTATGAAAGCAGCTCGGCCTTTATGTCGCTGAGCCTTGTCTGCAGCTGCGACCTTTTTGACTCTGTCTCTATTTGCTCCTTTTCCATCTTGTTTATGTCTGATAGGCATCTTCCCTTTTGCATTGACAGTTTCTCTAGTTTTTCCTGGGAGTCCTGAAGCTCTTTTATCAAGGATTCTGAGCTCTGGCTGTTGCTCCTTATATTCTCCTGGATCTCCTGCCTTTTCTTGCCAAACTCCAGGATCGCCTTTTCCGCCTCCTGCGTTTTTGCCTTTGTTGCCTTTATTTCTGAATCTATCTCCTTCAGCTCTTTCGATATGGCCCTTGTCCTCTCTTCCCTTACCTGGTTTTCTCTTTCAAGCGATGCTATGCTTATTTTTGTGCTCTCTGCCTTTTCCCTTAGGGACTTTATCTTTGTGGAATTCCCCTTTGCCTCTTTTGATCCTTTTTCGCTTCCCACAATCATGTTAAGCGCATTGTACAGCCTGTTTGACTCCTCTTTTGCATTTTCTATCGCCTTTTCCGCATCTATCTTCTTCTTTGCGAACTGGTCCCTCGACTTCTTCAGCGACATGATTCTTTGTTCATTTATCGGCTGGGCATTCACAAGCTCCTTCGAGTTTTCCTGAATTTTGTCGATGTCGAGCTGCATGTGCTTTGCGCCTGCCTCAAGGTTTGCGCAGCTTATTTCCATATCGGCAATCTGCCTCCTTGTTTTTTCTTCAGCTGCTTCCGCATCTTTTATCTTTCCAAATATCGATTCCCTTTCTTGCTCGAGCTTGCCTAGCTTTGCTTCAAGCACCTTTGGAAGCTGCTGCTGTGTAAGCGTTCCTCCTGTTACTATGCCAGACTGCTCCACAAGCTCCCCGTCAAGAGTTACAAACCTGTGTTTTCCCAATCCGGACTTCCTTGCATTGCTTACATTGTCTATTATGAATGTATTGGAGAAAATGTAATCGAATGCCTTTTTGTATTTTGCATCGAACGAAACAGCATCTAATAATGGGGTTAGCCCTGTTTTCGAACTAGATTCGTTAACAACAACATCCTTTATAGGTATAAACGATGCTCTTCCAAGGCCATCTTTCTTGAGCACCTGTATCGCCTCGTTTGCTGTCTCTATATTGTCTACAATGAGATAGTTTAGCCTGCTTGCCGCAGCGGCGTTCACAGCAATGGCGTATTTCTCATCGTAAGAGCACAGGTCTGATGCCTTTCCATAAACGCCCTTTACCTTTGCTTTCAATGCGCTCGATATCCTATCATTGTTTCTTCCAGAAAGCGCGAGAGCCTCTCTTATGCTTATCTTGTCAGAGTCTATCTCGGATATTCTTTTCCTATATCCTGTGATGTCTGACTGCTGAGTAGAGAGCAGCCTCCTTGATTTTGCTGCATTTTCCCTCTTTGATTCTATTTCTTGCTTTATTTTTTCTATTTCCTTCTTTATCGAAGCCTTTTGCGCCTCGTTATTTGACAGTTTTTCATTTATTTCATTTATAGAGCTTTCCAGCCTTGACAATTCGGTAGCTATTCCGATATATTCTCCGTTCAATCCCAGCAGCTTCTCTTCAAGCATTTCCACATTTTTCTGCGCTTCCGAATATTGGCCAACTATCGCCTTTCCTTCAAGACCCTCTCCAATGTCTAGCGAGCCAAGCTCCTTTCTTGCATTCTCGAGCTCTTCGTTGAGCGCTTTTATTGATGAATCGTTCGCTGCGTTTTGCTCTTTTATAGAGTTGAACTCGCTTTTTAGAGCTCCGGTTCTTTCCCTGCTCTTTTGCACAGATTCCTCAAAGCCAAGCATCTGCGATTCCTTTATCTTTATATTTGAATTTATCTCTTCTAGCTTCTTGTTCGCTGTACCAAGCTCTATTGAGCCCTCGTTCACCTTCTTTGAAACCTTTTCCCTATATGAAGATGCATTGG
>JASHUQ010000095.1 GCA_030039935.1 Microcaldota archaeon | reverse complement strand
CAAGATAATTGGATTTGATGTGGCGCATGCGCACTGCGATATTCCCTGCGGGATCTACGATCCACATTACGCACAAGTTGCAGCCCATACAGTAATAAGGATGGACATGCTCATTGCAGACCTTCAGAAGAATCCTAACATGGGCCCAGAAGAAAGGACAAAGATGATAAGATACACTACTGTTAAGGAGCAGCACGCAGAGATCTGCAAAAACGAGATAAGAATCCTTTGGGGCGATTACTTCAAGCCAGAACACCTTTCTGCAAACCCCGGACTCCATGATCTTGTTTGGAATACGTTGAAATCCGCATCTAAGGCAAGACAAAGCGCCAATATTGCGGATTCTGAGGCGCTTCTCGATAATGTCAAGAAAATCGCAGAGATATTCTGGAAGACAAAGAACGTTCAAACAAAAAGAGTAAAGTCATTTTACCCAAGCGAGCATGAGATTGTGTATCCCGTAGTGTAGAAATCATGAGACTTCCAATAAAGATATTCAAGATTTCTGACCGGAGCATGGAGCCGGTTCTGAATTCTGGGGACTATGTTTTCGTTAAGTGCTGGTTCCTAAATATAAAGGAAAAGGATATAATTGTCCTAAGGCATCCAACAAAAAATATACCAATAGTGAAAAGGGTCTACAAGGTAATAGGGGACAAGCTTTTTGTGCTTGGGGACAACAGGGATTTGAGCCAGGACAGCAGATATTTTGGCAATGTAGACAAAAGCCTTGTGATAGGAAAGGTGTTCCACATATCTAGAAAGAGACGGCGCTAGCACTATCTTTCTCCATATTTTGCTAGGAACTGTGCATACTGAGATACAACATTGTCTGGCGCCGACGGCCTTACCTTCTTTATCATTTTTTCCAGCATATCTTGTGTTATCTTTGCTTCTCTTCCAGTCTTGACCGTGCTTTCCAATGCCTCTGTCTTTGCCTCCCTGCACACATTTTCTATGTCTGCGCCAGTGAATCCTGGAGTCTGATCCCCAAGATAGCTGTAGTCTATTCCAGCTGCAATTGGCACCTCCTTCAGGTAGCCTCTGAACATCATTGCCCTCTGCTCCTTGCTTGGGGGCTTTACAAATATGAGCTTGTCAAACCTTCCTGGCCTCAATGCTGCGCTGTCTATGACCTCTGGCCTGTTTGTGGTGCCAACCACAACAACGTTCTCCATTTTTGTAACAGAGTCTATCTCTTTTAGTATTTCAGCAGTTATCTGGGCTGAGAACTCGCTTGCGCCGGTTCTTTTCAGCAAAAGCTCATCCGCCTCTTCTATAAGTATTATAGACGGCGCGTTTTCCCTCGCTCTATCGAACACCTGCCTTATTGTTGCTGTAGCCTTTTCTATTCCCTGATCCGATATCTCCGATCCTGTGAGCTCTATCATTGTAACCTCTTTCATTTCAGACTTCACGGCTTTCATGAGCATTGTTTTTCCTACTCCCGGAGGGCCAAATAGAAGGATTCCATTCATGTTCTTTATCGCATATTTCTTGACAAGATCCCTATGAAGAAGAGGAATTTCTATGGCTTCGTGTATCGCCTTCTTTGCCTCATCGAGCCCCACAACATCTTTCATTGTTATTTCCTGCAGCATCTCTTCTCCATGCTCTCCATACGTGCTTCTTTCGAAGTCTAGCCTGAACTTTTGATACATGTCAAGCTGTGCAAGCGATATTGATGGCTTTGTAGACTCTATTCTATCCATTATGGCTTGATGGGTTATCTCAAGCACCTTGTGCTCTGCTGTTGCCTCTTGGGCAACGTTCTGCGCAACCCCCTCACACAGCGCCTTTATGTCAGCGCCAGTGAGCCTTTCCGTCATTTCCGCAATCTCATCCGTATCTATCTCATTTGATACCGGCAGTTTCTTGAGGTACAGCTCAAATATCTTTTTCCTTGCATCGTAGTCTGGCGGAGGCATGTAGATTATCCTGTCGAATCTTCCGGGTCTCAATATTGCTTTATCAAGGAGGTTGGGTGCATTAGTCGCCCCTACTATTATGACATTCTTGTAGCTCTGGAACCCATCCATCTCAACCAAGAGCTGTGACAATGCCTGCCTGCTGGTTTCGCTGATGCTTGGGTTGTCCCTGCTCGCAGCTATGGAGTCTATCTCATCAAAGAATAGGACGCACGGTGCGTGCTTCTTCGCTATTGTGAATATGTTTGTTACCATCCTTTCCGTTTCTCCTGGAAACGATGAAATAAGATTTGAAGCCTTAACATAATAGAAACCGGCATGTATCTCGTTGGCTAGGGCTCTCATCATAAGGGTCTTTCCTGTTCCGGGAGGCCCGAAAAACAGTATTCCCTTTGAAGGATGCACGTTATATGCCTTTGATATCCCCTTCTCTTCTATTGGAGCCAGCACAGCGTTCTTCAGCTCTTTCTTGACAGAGTCATAATTCCCTATATCATCGAACGTTTCCTTCACATTGCCTGATTCTAAATCCTCAAAGGCATCTCCGAATTTCATTCTCAGGTCTTGTTTTCTTATGTCAAGCGCTTTTACGATCTTTACATTGAAGAACTCAAGGAAGTATAATATCAATGGAGCAAGAACAAAGCTGGTAAATGCAATCTCATATCGTATGCTTTGATGGGATATCAAGGAAAGTATGGAAGCAATTGCAGGATAACCAAGCCCGACAAAACTTGCCTTTGTGCCGCTATACCTTTTTCTGCTTATTACTGCAATTTCATCTATTACAAATGCGATTGCTATTAATACCACAAGCTCTGCTGCATAACCCAGAGTGTTTATTGTGTATGATTGGGCAATGGCTCCCATTATCGGGGTTATGTCATTAAGCACGTTGCCGTTTGTAAACCGCGAAACAGATTCTGACAATCCTGCTTTGAAGTTATTAAATAAGGAAAACCTTGCTGATGTGTTTGGCGTGGTGTACGCTATTATTGCGGTATTATTTACTTGAGAGTAAGCATATTTTGCATTGTACACTATATATGCCGAGTTCTGTATGCCGGAAACCGCAGACAGGGCAACAACAGCAAGTACAAAGACAACCGCCATAAGGGTCGCTCTTTTGAACCCGATCACCAATACGCTGATTATAAAGATTGGAATAGCTGCTATGTAGCCTATCGGAGAAAATGCAACTGATATGATAAGATAAGTGAAAAGTATTGTCCTGTAGTGCTTGTAGCCATAGACAAGAGATGCTGCAACAACGACCATGAAGAGCCACGCAAGCCCAGGCAGCTGGTACATTATCAATGGCGTTATTGCCACAACGAAGAGTATAAGGCCCAGAAATTCTTTTTTTACAGTAACGGCAAAAAGCACTATCGCAATCGCGATTCCAACAATAAGAGGATAGAATGGAAGGGCTGTTGCAGCTCCGAAGAATGCAAGGACTATAAGTATTGCGTCAAGAAATCCTGGATTTCTTACAAGCGCGCTGAGCTTCTCATCAATCGAATAGAGAGCTATTGGGGTTTTGTGGCTTTTCCTTTTTATCTCCATTACCCTTTTGCTCTTGCTTTTCGCAGAGTCGCCTTGATCGTGCGCTGCCATTGCTACCAACACCCACCCGAATATATTTT
>JASHUQ010000094.1 GCA_030039935.1 Microcaldota archaeon | reverse complement strand
AACGCCTCAGTTTCCACATACATTTTTGTGCTTACAGCGCCAAGCTGCATATCTACTATAGTGTCAATCTTTATTGCAGGCTCGTATCTGAGCATACTTTCGGGCTTTCTTGGTGTGGGAATAGCGTACTGGGTGCTTGATAAAAATAAGGTTATAGAATAATAAGACGGTTGTTGGGCAGGCATGCAAGCCAATTTATGAATATCTAAGCTTGCACTCCTTCACAGCAGTTTCTACAGTTGCCTACTTCCAGTAATATAGGAATCAGCCACCTATCTTGAACATCTTTGTTCCGCAATGGGTGCAGAATCCGGTCATTGCCTTCTTCCCGTTCTTCATTGTTACCTCTTTTTCATCCTTCATTTCTCTCTTTTGTTTACATTTTACGCAATATGCTTCCATATTATCACAAATCAGATATGAATCCAAGCTTTATAAAATGATATGGTTTGTGAGGGTTTGCATGATATGAAATCAGATAAATATAGGACATGCTATATATTTAAATAGCTTTCTTAGGATAAATATATGATGTCCTATAAAAGAGGTGAGAAAATGTGTGGATACGAACACGGAATGAGAGAATTCCTGACAAAAGAGGAAAAGATAGACATACTCAAGGAATACAAGGAAAACCTTGAGAAAGAGGCAAAGGGTGTTGAGGAAAGAATAAAGGAATTGCAGAAGAACAACTAATCCTTCCTTTTTCTTTCTTCTTTTTCTTTTTTATATTTATACTGTGAGTGATAAGCATGGAAAAGAGAGTAAGAATACTTGGATTTGCTGGAAGCCTCAGAAAAGGTTCATACAACAAAAGCATACTCAATGCTGCTGTAGAGCTTGCGCCAAGCAATGTCGAGATTGAAATATTCGATTTAGATGGAATACCTCTTTACAACGCCGACATAGAAAGCAAACTTCCGGAAAGGGTTGTGGAGTTCAAAAAGAGGATAAAGGGCGCAGACGCGATCCTGATCGCTGCACCCGAGTACAACTTTTCAATAACCGGGGTTATGAAAAACGCCATAGACTGGGCAACAAGGCCGTCTGGAGACAATTCCTTCAATGAAAAGCCTGTTGCGGTTATGAGCGCATCCAATGGGAATTTTGCAGGCGTGAGGGTTCAAATGCACCTAAGGCAGATTTTCATGACTCTTAACATGCATCCATTGAACAAAGCTGTCATGGTTGCAAATGCACAGGAAAAGATGGATACAAATGGAAGGCTTACAGACAACCAGACAAGGGATAGGATTGCCATCCTAGTAAAGGAGCTTGCAGATTGGGCTGTAAAGCTGCAGCATTAGCAATCATCATGTGCATTGCACGCTGCTTATCAATTGCTCTTTTCCATAATTAGTATTGAAGTCTATTGTATAGCTCTGGCTGGATCCCGCATTGCACGAAGAGGATGTCTGCAATCTTATTGTTGTAGGCTGGTCGAGCGAGAAGTTTGGATATGTGAGAACATTTCCATGCTCGTCAGTTACTGAAAAATCGGTGATATTTGCGTCTGGATATGTTGTATTGAATATTGATATTGTTAGATTATATGAGCTCGATGTGATGGTAATTGGCATGTACGGCTCTACGAAGATTGTGCTTTCCATGGTTGTATTTCCTATATACAAGGAAAGGAAGTGGTACCCGTTTGTCAGATTAACCCTGGCAAATAGGAAGTTGAGATATCTTGTATAGTTTACGGAATTGTTGTCTATTGTGAAACCTATCCTTTTTGTGCTGTTGAGATTAAGCGAATCAACATCAACAACCATTGCGCCATTTGAGTATCCAACATATGCAATGCTCGGCTGTATTTCTTTGTTGTATATAAGCTGCTGGAGCATGTCTGATTGATACTCGTCAAAAGAGAGGTTGTAGAATGGATTGCAATTTACATCTTGATCAACAAACTTGTTTATTATAGTAGGATTTACCTGTGTTGCCACTGACAGCAGTTCTGCAACAACAGGGATCGTTGTTGGCGCATATCCTGTCAATCCTGTTCCGGTTGTTGTTCCAAATGCACCAGGATTATAGAATTGCGTCTGCGCATTCGAAAAAGAGGAGCTGTAAAGCTCCGAATCTATTGGCATCGATTCATGGTATGTTGCGTTTGAGCTGTTGAATATTCCGCAAGAGATAAGATAGTTCTCTGTATTGCCAATGTTCTCTACTGCTGTTCCTGCGAATTCCAGTTCATATAAACTGCTAATGTAGTAGGTCTTGAATGGAACGAGCCTGCCGCTCCTTGCTTGCTGTAGTAAATCCTGAGTGTTTGAAATCATAGATCCATTGATTACCGGGATGCCGAGCTGCGCCAAGAATACAATTGTAAGATACCTGGAAAGCGGGCTCTGCAGCCCGAATTTGCTGTAGTCTATGCTCTGCGATGTGATGTCCGTCTGCTGGCTCGGCACAGCAGTGCCAATCGGATACGCTATGTTCACAAGAGAAGAGATGTATAAAGAAATGAGAAGAGAATAGCCGGACAATGTTTGATAGTTGTTGAACAGATATTGAGATATGTCGAAAATGCTTCCCCCATTTAGCTGGCTCGGCACAGATGACAATACATAATAGCTTACGTTTCTGTTTCCAGAAGGCATTATGTTTGTAAGGTTTGACACAAAGTTCATGACATACAAGGGATTTTCAACCAGCTTTACCGTAAGATTTGAAGGAGCATCGAATCCAGATATTGTGCCGGAGTTGTTGAGGAACGATTTGAAATCAGCGCTAGAGCTGTTTACCATTGCAGCATATCTATTGAAATTTGAATAGCCCACAATTCCTATTTGTTGCTGGTATGCAATGACAATGAATATGCCGGAAAGGACAAGAAGCACAACAATTTTGTAATTAACCATAACATCACAGGAACTGGTACATAGATCCAAATATGCTGAAGAAGTTTATTCCCATAAAAGAGCTTGCAAGAATGCCTACCGCTAGTATTATCGCAAAAGCCAATACACCAGAACAGGCCATTGCTGAAAAAGCCTTCAGCTTTCCTATGCCCTGCTGGTTGGACAATGCTATCATGCTGATTATGAAAGACCATACCTGGGCAATGACAGCAATCGCAAAGCCAACGACAGCGAGGATCAAAGC
>JASHUQ010000093.1 GCA_030039935.1 Microcaldota archaeon | reverse complement strand
TAGAAAAATCATGGCAGGCAGCGCAGGAATCTTTCCTGAATAGTTTTTCAAACTTAGGAATGCCGGTAAGCAATGTAAGTTCTAATGAAAAAGCGGCGATTATGCAGAGCGTTGTATTAAACACATCTTTAATTTGCGCCCAAAGAGCAGATGAGCAAAGATCAATAGACAGAGCAATTGATTTTCTCGCCCTTGTTTTCAAGAACATATCACAGCCAAATCATAGGGAAATATTCACAATAGAAGATGTTGCTCCGCTTGTTAGGGAATATGAGCACATCGCTGGTTACAAGGAAGCCGTAGAGGGCAGGGCGTCTGAAGAAAAAAGATTCTTCAAAGGAGGAGCTGTATTAATAAAAGATGTGCAAATGCAGCGTCTCCTGAAAATGGGAGACTCCATAATTGAATTTGCACCAGAACTTGCACTCGAAAAACTGATTAAACTATTCGGCAGACTAAGACACAATGTGTACTACGCAGAAAATGAGGATGATCATGTAGATTCCGCATGCCAAGCTGAATTTGCATGGCACGTATGGCAAAGGATAGATACAATATTATCTGCGAAAAGGTCTCCAGAATTCTCTTCTGCTAATGGAAAGAAAATCCTGTATACTGCTATAAGAGAATTTACAATTGCAGGTGATCAGGCGCAGCTGGCAGGAACAGATGTTGATAACGTGCGAACCGCCGCACAATACCAATATAGGGCGATAATGCTTTCCCGCTATGTGCAACTTCCAAGAGAAGAGTCAAGGAAACTCACAGCGGCATATGCTATAACTCAAGAGCTGGCAGCCAGAAAAGGTATCGATATGTCAGAATTGGAGGAAGATGTAAGAACAGAAGTCAAATCTTTATCAATACCAAGCGAACAAAACGAATTGCTAAGGCGTTATCCATAACTATGATTTTGTTTGGCTACCAAGTTTAATATAACAAAATAGGTAGAATTATCTGGCGGGGCTGTACGCTAACCTGGTAGACTTCCAGCCTCGGGCGCTGGATACCCGAGTTCAAATCTCGGCAGCCCCATCATCCTCCTATAAGAGACCTGATTACCAGCTTAAGGTTTCCCACCTCTTTCATTCTTCTATAAGCATACTCTTTCCACTTCGGGCCAAAAGGGACATACATTGACACGTTTTCTCCATTATTAACAAGCTCTT
This sequence comes from Microcaldota archaeon, assembly GCA_030039935.1. Taxonomy (GTDB): domain Archaea; phylum Micrarchaeota; class Micrarchaeia; order Micrarchaeales; family Micrarchaeaceae; genus JAJZAB01. The sequence goes on along the minus strand of JASHUQ010000093.1, from coordinate 1,415 downwards.
TCGCATAACTGTCCCTTATTCCCTCCAGCATCGCATATGTAACGTTCCTTTTGTACTTTTTGTTTAGTCTTCTTGCTTTTTCTATTATTCTTGAGTCATGGCTTGCAATCGTAAATGTTTTTCCATTCTTGAAAAGGTAGTCCATAAGCCTGAAGTAGTTTCTATCAGTTCCCTTATTATCGTAGAAATCACCACCCTTGACCCTATGTGCTCCCTTTACAAGCCTTACAACCGCATGGTTCTTTAGCAGAAACTTTAGATCAGATTGACTTCTTTTTAGATACGACTGTATGCATATTCCTGTGTTAGCCTTTTCTACAAACTTTAGGTAAACATCTATCGTATCGCTGACAAATTCATATTCTTCCATGTCCAACCATACAAATAATCTGGACCTAGAAGCGGTATCAACTATTTTCTTATAATTCTTAAGAAATTCGCTTTTGCTTGCAAGAAGCCCAACCTGCGTCTCCTTTATCGCTATATCTGCATTTACATTTTCACGTTTGATCTCTTTTACCAATTTCAGATATTCAAACACGGAGCTGTTTATGTCTGATTTCTTCCTGTACTCCTCGCCAAGGTAATTTATTATCGTCTTTATGCCAATATCATTGAATGATCTGCTAACTCTTATCGCATCTGATATTCTATCTCCGGCTATCCATTTTCCGGCAAGTAATTTTTCTTCTATGCTATTCAGAGACATATCATTATCATCCAGGCAGGCATTTTGGGCATACGCAAGAAGATGTAAGACTCCTTATTTCCTTTGTTCTTTTATTTGAAACCTTTTTTCTCATGCACCAGCAAATTCCAACTGTTTCACCGTAGCAAACAAACCTATTACCACACAAACTGCATGTTTTTCTGCCCAAGTTAATCAACAATAAAATAAAACAGAATAATAAAAAGCTTAGTTATGATATAAGAAAGGTTAAATGGACGATTCTAAAGAGAGGTCCCTATCAGCCCACAAGAAGCACAAAGGGAAGATAGAGATATCCGGCAAGGTCGCATTGTCTAATAACGAAGATCTATCGATATACTATACTCCCGGAGTGGCGCATGTAAGCCTTGCAATAAGCAATGACAGGGAAATGTCTTATGAATATACAAACAGGGCAAACACCATAGCAATAGTAACAGACGGATCAAGGGTGTTGGGCCTTGGAGACCTTGGCCCAGAGGCCGAAATGCCAGTTATAGAGGGCAAGTCCCTGCTTTTCAAGAAATTCGGAGGAATAGACGCAATACCGCTTGCAATAAACTCAAGGAACGAAGATGATGTGGTAAACTTTGCAAAGATGCTCGAGCCTTCGATTTCAGCAATAAACATAGAAGACATAAAATCCCCAAAAGTCTTTAACATAACGAAAAGACTTAAGGAAGAACTCGGAATACCGATATTCCAT
>JASHUQ010000092.1 GCA_030039935.1 Microcaldota archaeon | reverse complement strand
CTGTGGTTCCTGCTTCTTGGCATAAGGTTTGACCCACTGCGAATATTGTCTGCATTGTGCGCATATCTCTCCAAAAGAAAGAACTCGTACTTTTCCACGAATTCGTCGGGAATGCCGCTGTGAATGTTTTCCTCAATGCACGGAAGCGTTCCTGGAAATTCATCCGATATTCTATGAAGCTCGCTTGATGCGCATTTCCTTGTAAGTACTGTTACCTCAGTATCACCATACTGAGCCCTCAGCACCGCCGGCTTACACTCAGTGAAACTCGCTTGCATTGGAATCCCCCACATTCATTAAGAAGACACTTCTCTTAGGAAATATTTAACCATTAGAATATGTTGGACAGGTGTCTAACCCTGCACATAGCCTCTTCTAAGCCTTTCCAGCTGCTCGCCATTTTCTATTCTTAGCTGCTCTCTTATCTTTGGCATGACATCCACAAGAAAACCTGTTACTGTGCCAAACTCTGGCTGGCCGCTTCCTTCAACTGGCCCAACACCTATAGAGAAAATATCGGCAGGAGTTTCCCAGTGCCCAAGCGTCCTTATCTTTGCTGACCTTCCAAGCAATGGATAGTCTTTCCTGAATTCTGCTACCTTAGCCTTTACCCTTTTTTCCATATCCTTAAGATCTGTGCAGCAAATTCCGATTGATGTTTCATCAGACGGCATAGGGTTGTCTATCCAGTCTATTTTAAGATATACGGGCTTGTAAAGAAGGTATTTGCCGTCCTGCGTTTTCATTGTCTCTGGGTTTAGCGTTGCTTCCATGGGAATACCTTATTCTTTTTAGATATTTATGCATTGTTGGCCGATAAAGCTGGCAGGTAAGCTAAGCGCTGTTCAATTTTTGAAGACCCAGACAGATATGCTGCCAGGAACAGGGCCGATCCAGACCACGTTGGCAGACATCATGCCAGTGCTTGAAAATGTGCAGTTTGCAGCCCATGCGCTGCCGCTTGACAATGCGAATGCGTCCAATGTGCAGCCGTGCGGCAGTGTAGGACGATCAGATGGGTTTAGCCCTGTACTTCCAAGTATATAGGCTGTGTCGTTTACCGCATTGACCGGAAATGACAGGAACATGTTGTGCGAGCCCGCACCTCCTTCAAGTCCATTAGTGTCATACGCTACAACATTCGCATAAGGAAATACTGATGCAAGGCCTACCTGCGCTATTGTGCCTCCGTTAGACGGGCTTCCCAATGTGGTAATGAAGTTTGCAGATACTGAATTGCCAACAGCGCTTGCATTGTAATAGCAGTATTCTTTGCCCTGGGTTTTTGGGCCTCCAGGATTAGTGATAGTCACACAGCCTGTGGTGTGCTCCGCCTGTTCAGCAGTAAATGAATTGTAGGTTACCGAGCCTACGCTCGATCCCTGATATACATCATAGCTTCCTGTTGCAAAGAAGATAGAGTTGTAGCCAGACGGCAGTGCTATTGTGTTGGAGCCGTGCGAGGTAAAGATCTCTGTGGTGTTTGCTGTTGTGAATGTTTTAGGTTGTATGGCATTTGATTGTATGTATTCGATTAATGTATTGTTGACAAGTTCGTATGTTCCTCCATTACACGGATTAGCAACCTGTATTGATGTGCTGTTTGACTGTGGAACAAACGCTGTGCTTCCTCCTGTAAGGACTGTTAAATTGTCAACTATCGAGAATTCGCTGCTGTTTGTTGTCTGCCTCGACACATAGATGTAATTGTTAAGCGGGTCGTAAGCCATTGCAACAGGATACTGCCCTACGCCAAGCGTTGCAAACACTTTTGTTATGTTTATCACGCTTAATGTTCCGTCTCCGTTGTTTGCAACATATATCCAGCCTGTCTTGCCCGCGAGCGTAAGAGCAACAGGCTCCTTGCCTACGCTAAGGTTGCCTATGTTCTGAATACCTTGTATTACAGATACTGTATTAGATCCATAATTGGCGACATAGAGCAGGCACGTATTGTCATCAAACAGCAGCGCTATCGGATTCTTTCCTACTGGTATTGGATACGTGTTGCTAACCTTGTTTGCTATCATGCTGCATGTTAGAGACACTATTTGATTGCTTGTAGTAAGATTCAGGTTTCCTGCATTTGGATTGCATGCATATCCTACTGGCGGATTCACAGAATATGGCCATATAGCGCTTGGCAGTGTAACATTCAGTTTGTTCAATGTTGTGCTATGGGAAGAACCTCCAGCGGTAACGCCCCAGCTGCCTACACTGTTGGACGCAAGGTTAGTCATGAATGTTACTGTGTGGAAAGTTGGCCATCCAAACGGCAAGGAAAGTATTATGCTGCCCCCTATGTGTTCGCAGAACTTAAGCAGGTTAATCGCGTAGTTCTCTACCGATGTTGTGTTATTCGAACCTGTTATCTCAACAGTTGCGGAAGTTGCAAGCGTTGGAACAGGCCCTGAAAACACATTGCCAGATACTGTATATGATGGCCCTCCTCCGAATGTCACGCTTATCGAATTTGCAGGGACGGGCACCTGTATTGTAATAGTATCCCCAAGCGAGTTTGAGGTGCCATTTGGTATTGTAGATACTCCGTTGAAAGTTGCAGGAGTTGATACCGGAGAAACAACACCTCCAGTTCCTACAAAATCAGAAACGGGAATAGGGGAAAGGGATGTGGCATAAGAAATATATGGAGAAAGATAATGGTAGCTTACCCCTACTATTGGGTTGATGTAAAGCGCTTTGCTATCAAGGCTCAAGTTTATTGAGTTTGGAATTGTTGATGTTTGGTTCATGTCTATTATTGTGACCAGCTTTTCTGCGGGGTTTACCACAGCGTCTGGATTCCAGTTTAGGTTGGTTATTGATCCTGAGGTGTCATTGTAGACCAAATAGCCCTGTCCGAGCAAGCCCTGATCTGTATCTGGCATGCTGCCAAACAGGAATGCGCATAGATCCCCGGCAACATAATCGCATATCTCGGATCCATACTGCAATACCCCCATTTCAAGAAGTATGCTGTCTACGAATTCGGTTCCATTTGCCGCAGCCTCAATGTCTCCAGCATAATCATCAGATGCATAATCAAACAGATAGCCATTGTAGCTTCCTGCCGATAGGCTTCCCGCGGCATTTGTCAAAGCGCCGATTCCATTAACGAGCTGTGGAAAGAGCTGGTAAGCGAATGTAACTGACATATTGTTGTTGAAAAGGCTGACAGGATAAAGCGAAACCGTAGGCACAACGGTTGTAACAAAGCTCGCTCCATTGATCGAATTGCCAAGAGAGCCAACATTTATGCCCTGCTGCTCCAGCTGGGTTATTGCTTGAAGGGTTTCATTTTCAATGAGCGAATTGTTGTAGAGTAGTTCAAAATAATTGCTGGCCTGCTCCGTTATCACAAGCAATTTCTTGCCATAGCAGTCGCATACGCCCACTTGCGTTATTATCGATGGCTCGAACATGCCAAGGCTTATGGTTCCTCCAGCTCCGCCGGTTCCAGAGCCTCCGTTTCCTCCTATGGGCCAGTTCCAGCCGCAGTCTACAGTTCCGCATATTGGGAAGTAGCAGGAACCATCGACGCAGAAATATGGCTCGAATCCTGGTCCTCCTCCAGGTCCATTTTTGCAATTATTATCTATGCATGGAGCGCTTATCTGTTTTATGACAGTGTTGCTGCATATCACATAAACGTCAGCAGAGCCGTAATCAGCAACATAGACACACCCAGATTGGTTATATGCAAGCGCATCCGGCTCCTGCCCTACTCCTACAGTTGCAACAACAGAATCGCCATTCAGCACCGAAACATCTGCAGAGCCGAAGTTTGCGACATATGTGTAATTCTTTATAGGATTGTACAGGATTGCTATCGGCTCTGAGCCAACCGCAATGTTTCCATCAAGTATATTATTGTCTGTTGTGTTTATCAGAGAGACAAGGTTGGAGCCGAAGTCGGCAACATAGATTTGGTTGCTTGCGTTGTCAAACGCCATTTCTACAGGATCTGATGCAACATCTGTCGTGCTTATCACATTGAGGTTTACAATTGCCCTTACATCGTTTGACTCGTTGTCGGCAACATACATCTCGCAGTTCGAGCGATCAAACTGCAGGGCCTTCGGCCCAATGCCAACGCTTATGTTCCTGATTATCGTTGTGTTCTGTATAACAGATACAGTGTTGGCGCCAAAGTTTGCCACGTATACAAAACCGTCGCAGGAATCAAATGCTATCGCATCAGGCATCCTTCCTATATCTATAACATTGTATGGATAAGTTACGCTGAAGCTTCCATTTAGGATCGCTTGTGTATAGTTAGAATTGCCATTAGTGAACAGGCTTAGATCATATATTCCTGGAGATTGTCCGAGCATGATCCTGGAAACAGAATTAGTAGTTGCTGCTATGCTGCTGCCAGAAAGGGTCGCATTGAGCTGGTTGTTTATCGAGCTTATTCCGAATATCACGTTTGCGCCCGCTCCATCGTAGGTGAAGTTCGCA
>JASHUQ010000091.1 GCA_030039935.1 Microcaldota archaeon | reverse complement strand
TCTGCGTATTTCAAAGACGTATTCACTCCGATAAGCGGCTACCTTCTGCCGACAACCTATTCAATGATGGGATTCCTTATACTAAGAATTTATCCAATACTTCTTAATTCATTCACATTTTTGTTCATTGCATCTATTGCAGCAACGTGCCTCGCGTTCCTTTATCTGAACCAAAAGAGGCTGATATTCCTTTTCAGCTTCATACCGTTGTTGTTTCTCTACCATGGTATATCCCCGTACTACGACTTTTTCATAGCGCTCATAATAATTTCATTATACATGAAAGATGACAGTTTAGCTGTTTCAAGGTTAAAGTCGACCATAAAGAACATAAGCCTGTATAGAGCGGTAATGGTAACGGCAATCGCAGCCATAATCTTTATTTCTGCTATATATCTGGTTTATTCACATATAGAATACCAGAAAATAGATTTGTATGTTACAAATGCAAGCATAACAACATCTGGAAACTACACAATATACAGCGCTGTGCTCCATCAAAGCAACACGCCTTTCAATTCAGTGTTTGTTGGAGAATACTCCGCTTATAAAGGAATGTCGACACCGGATACGCTTGGACCGCTTACTGGAAGCATGCTTGCAATAAACGGAATGAACATATCGCAAAGCAACGTGTCAGCAAGCCGCACAAACATAAATATCATAAACCTAAACGCAAGCTACAGCACTTTGGATATAAAGCTGGAAGCTTCCGGATACTCTGACAACGCGATTGCTGCGCAATGCTTCCTTTACAATGGGGCATTCTTCTATACCTGCCCTAGTGCAACAATAAAGTGACCTTTTAGAAAGCTATAAAATAATGATTTTGATAGGTTAAATGAGAGTATGGAAGAGAAAAAGAGGCGCAAGTTTCTTTTTGCGACATTTGAGGCGCTTTCAAATGATCTTGCATGGCAACTTGTAAGAGAAGGCCATCAAGTTAAGTTCTATTGCAAGAGCGAAACTGAGAAAGATGTTGGCGAAGGCTTTTTTGAGCTTATAGATGATTGGGAAAAGTACATTGGCTGGGCGGATGTAATAATCTTCGATGACATCGGTTTTGGTGCAAAGGCCGACCAGTTAAGGAGGGAGGGCAAGTTTGTTGTCGGCGGATCGGCATATACAGATAAACTTGAAATGGACAGAGAATTCGGCCAAAATGAACTGAAGGACGCAGGTGTGGCAGTATTGCCAAGACGCAATTTTACATCCTTTGATGAGGCTATAGCGTTTGTAAAGGCAAACCCAGACAAGTGGGTTATAAAGCCAAGCGGAATAATACAAAACGAGAAGGAACTACTTTATGTAGGGGAAGAAGAGGACGGAAGCGACGTGATAGATGTTCTTGAAAAGTATAGGGAAGGTTTGTCGAAGAAGATGAAAGAATTCCTGCTGCAGAAAAGGGCAGAGGGCGTTGAAGTCGCTGTGGATGCGTTCTTCAACGGAAAGGACTTTGTCCTACCATGCAATATCAACTTTGAGAACAAAAGACTCTTCCCAAATGACCTCGGTCCAAATACTGGCGAACAAGGTACGTTTGAATTCTGGACAAAGAACAGTCCAATATTCGATAGCGTGCTTAAAAAGATGAAAGACAAGCTTGTGGCTGCAGGATATGTCGGAGAAATAGACCTAAACTGCATAGCAAACAGCAGGGGAATTTGGCCTCTTGAGTTCACCTCAAGGTTCGGCTACCCAGAATTGAGCATGGAAATAGAGGCCATAACAAACGAATGGGGGCAGTTTCTTTATGATTTGGCCCATGGCCTTGATCCACAACTGAAAGCAAAAAAAGGATTCGATATCTGCGTTGTTGTAGCTATACCTCCATGGCCATATGACGATGCAAAAACATTCAAGAGGTATTCTGAAGGAATACCAATCCTATTCAAAAGGCAGAACAGAGATGGGGTTAGACTAGGGGAAGTAAAATGCAAAGGCGATAATTGGTATATGGCAGGAGAATCTGGATATGCGCTTGTTGTGTCAGCAAACGGAGCCACAATGGATGATGCAATACATGATGTTTACCAGCGTGTAAGAAACATAGTTATACCAAACGTGTATTACAGAGACGACATAGGACAAAGATGGTATAAGGATGGCGATATGTTGCTCAGCTGGGGATATATCTAATACTGTGTTTGGTTGGTAGAAAAAAACGTAAAAGTTGGAGTGGGTTCGCTTGACAAGGCAAGGCTTATTGTCCTAGACCATGGAGATTTTAGCAAGCATGAGGACGAAATAATGAGACTGGAGGAAATCTTTCATGAAAACATAAGGTTCGATAAAGAGTACAAGAAAAACGAGATGACAAAAGAGGGCGCAATTGCTCTTTTGGTTGAACTTGATGGAAGAATAATTGCAGAAGCATATGGCTCACCACTAAGTACATTAAGGGGAGAGTTGAGAGAAGACAACACAGAGCATGTTGCGTTTGCGGATTTGTTTGCTAGGTTTAGGGGCAAGTCAAAGAATGTGTTTTATCTAATGTCTTATGGAATACTGCCAAAATTCCAGAGATACGGTATTGGAAAAGAACTGGTTGAAGAAATACTGAAAAGAGCAAAAGCTGAAGGGTTTGAATTTGTTGCAATGCATGCTCGTGAAGGTGCCTCATTACAAATAAACCAAAAATTAGGCGCACAGGTTCTTGATGGATATCCAAATTGGTATGATACTGGAGAAACCAACTATCTATGTATAATACCATTAAAGTAGTAGATGTTCAAAACATCTGCTCGCTCTTCCTTTCCAGTATCTCTTTCTTCAATGATTCAATGAATTCTTCTTCGCTAACTCCCAGCTTTTGCTTTCCTGACCTGCCTCTTATTGATATTTTCTTTCCTTCCACTTCCTTCTTTCCAAGTATTATCATATATGGGATCTTCTGGTTCTGCGCATCCCTTATCTTGTAATCTAGAGTCTTGTCAGATATGTCCAGTTCTACCCTTATCTTCTCCTTTTTCACAGCTTTGTAAACTTTTTCTGCATAGCCGTTAGCAGTGTCTGATATTGTTATCACTCGTACTTGTACTGGAGAAAGCCAGGTCGGGAATTTTCCTTTGTAATGTTCTATTATTATCCCTATGAACCTCTCAAGCGACCCGTATATGACCCTGTGAATCACTATCGGAACATGCTCTTTTCCATCTTCACCAGTGTATTTTAGGCCAAACCTCTGCGGAAGCTGGTAGTCCAGCTGTATTGTTGCGCACTGCCATTCCCTCCCCATTGAATCCTTTACATCTATATCTATCTTTGGCCCGTAAAATGCCCCCTCCTTCTCTTTTATCTCGTATTTCACCTTGCTTTTCTTCAGCACACTCTCAAGTACACTCTGTGCTTTATCCCATGTGGCTTCGTCTCCCAAGTGGCTG
>JASHUQ010000090.1 GCA_030039935.1 Microcaldota archaeon | reverse complement strand
AGGAACAGTCAAAGGAAAAGAGGGAGTCCATGCTCGCGCTTGTCTCATCATTCAGAAATGTAATGAAATTCATGCTCAGTATTTTGGGAATAGAAGTGATAGAAAGAATGTAGCTTGCAAATGGGCTCCTAGCTCAGCTTGGATAGAGCGATGTCCTCCTAAGACATAGGTCGCGGGTTCAAATCCCGCGGAGCCCGTTATGGTTATATTATGGCACTGAAAAAAGTATCAAAAGATACTGTAAAAACAATTGTTTTGCATTCTATGAAAATGCAACCTAGGAGCATCAAAAGGATAACTATTGGTTTAGATAACGAAGTCTATTCTTTTAGAGCAAATAACAAAAGTTATATTGTTAGAATAAATGCCAAAGATTCATTAAAAGGTTCAGAAAAATACATACCTATTTTCAGGTCATTAAAGATAAAAGTTCCGAAGATAATCGCAAGCGATTATTCTAAAACAACAGTGCCATACAACTGGCAAATAATGACTAAGCTAGATGGACAAGATCTGAAATATGCGATCTCGAAATTAAATCATAATGAAATATCTAAAATTGCAAAAGAGATAGCAAGGATAGTTAAAAAACTGCTAAAGTTACCAACAAACGGGAAATTCGGAAGCGTAGGCCTAGACGATAATGATTTGAAATCTAGCCAAAAGGACAAAGTTATTGACATGCTTAGAGAAATAAAAAGAAGAAATGCGACTACAGGGATTGTAAAAAAGAAATACATTGACCTATTCGAGCATCTTATTGATGAGCACACCAGCTATTTTGAAAATGTAAAGTCACAATTTTATTTTGATGACATTAACTACAAGAATGTTATGATTTATAATGGTAAGTTCAATGGGCTTGTGGATCTAGATTACATTGCATATGGAGATTACTTAGAGTCAATTGGACGAATAATGGCTAACGGTTTCGGAAAGGATAATGGTGACTATTACACTAATGCGGTAATGGATGAACTACATCTTAATGCTAATAAAAGGAAGATCGTAATGCTTTGGGCAATTTTGCATAGAATTTTTTGGCTATCAGAGGAGGGCATCCAGTTCAATCAAAATACTTCTACTAAAATAAATAGAAATGTTGTAGAAGGGGATTATGCTGTGATAGATAGTCTCATTGGTGAATTTTCAAAATAAGTATATAAGGATGTATATAGTTATGCGTTGAGATATGCCTTAGGAACCGATCCTCAAGTGTCCAAGTCTCCTAAGACATAGGTCGCGGGTTCAAATCCCGCGGAGCCCGTTGATCAAAACTTATTTATATGTTTAGGCATATAAACATATTGGTGGTGTTATGCAAAGAAGAACTACTGTACTATTGGAAAAAGACGTATACGATGCTCTTGTTAAGGAGAGCGTTGCCGAGTATAACAGCTCAAAGGCAATATCAAAAGTATTGAATAAAGTCGTTCGAAGAGCATTGGAAAATAAACGCAGATTACACGAATTGTTACATTCAAAGCGCGTCGCAAAAGTCACTCAGAAGGATTTTGAGAAATTTAGGCATGAGCTATCCAAAGCGGCGCAATCATGATAATTGACACTACTTATTTGCTGCGTCTAGCAGGTTTAGAAATAAAGACTGATTTGTTAAGAGCAATAGATGATGGTAAAACTTCAATATCTTTCGCAGATGTTGGTGTCAGCATGATTTCTCTTTTTGAACTTCAGGCGAAGGTTGCAAAACTCGGCCTTCCGTCAAGATTAGCTATAGATGCAATATACACAATAAATAATGACCTTAGGGTGGAACCTTTTTATACCGACAGAATAATAGAAACTGCGGCTTTGCTTTCCAAAGATTTTAATGATTATATAGATTGTGTTATACTTTCTACCGCAATTGTTATGAAAGAGGATCTAGTGACAGAAGACAGCAAAATTAACGATAGAAAGGATATGATAAAGGAAAAATATGAAATAAATGTATTTAACTACTGCGACCTTGTGGTATGAGAAGGAAAGTTGGAGATGAGGGAGTGGACACCAACTTTTAAGCATAGCGTTTCTTCGTTTCCCTATTCCTAAGCAACCTATTAAAATTCAGAGATAAAGTTATTAATCCTTTAGTCTCTGGTTCAAATCCCGCGGAGCCCGATTCAACGCAATAATGAAGGTAAGAAAGAATCCGATGGCCAGAAGATAAGCTCCGCCTGCATCGAGTCTTTTTGAACCTGTCTCCTTTCATGCTCAGTTGCCACTGGAGACTTCGCGACCTCTAACTCTGGCTTCACGTGCTCATGTGGTTCTTCATGATGGTGATGGTCATGGTCAGAATGCATCATATCCTTTATCTCATCCATTAGCCATTGACTCGTACGCGGCAAGTCTTTCCATTGTGTGCGGCTGGTGTTTAAGAGCTTCTCAAGTTTTTCTCTGGTAGCTTCGCCCTGACCTATAATAAAGATTGGGAAAATCGCCTCACTGTTGATCTTAGAAGGAATCCCAGCATTTGCGAGTACGTGTTGTATCTCTTCGGCTTGTAACGTGAGGTGTTTTTCATCCAGTGGCTCCAATGAGAGGGTGAAATCGAAAGATTTATCATTAAAGTTTACTGTAACTACGCCGGAGTGCTCGGCGTCACTCTTGCCTACATCCCTTAAAATGATTGTGACAACGCCAGGCCTTTCATTTACCAGTATCGTAGGTGCCTTCAGATCTCTTACCGGTGTGTAAGCTGTATTTATCATCTCGGATAGCAAGTCAACGTGCGCGTCTCTTTCGCCTACGAGCGTAGTTCTGTTAGGTAAAGTAGTGCCTATAAAATTGTAAAGGCAGACATCAACAAGGAGAAACTGGTGCATTAGGTTCCAGAGCGAGTGTAGTGACGGTGCTTCAGCCCAACGTACTTCTCCGATAAAAGTACTTTCTTGCCAGCCTGTTATCACGCTACTCATGAGCGGT
>JASHUQ010000089.1 GCA_030039935.1 Microcaldota archaeon | reverse complement strand
ATCATGAAATGCAGCAAGAAGCTAAGAAGGGTAGAAGATACGATTACCTCCGTGTCGGTCCGCAAATGAGGAAATATGGATAATTCTATCGTCGTTTTGTCGTCGGACAGCCCCAAGAGGGAATTGAACCCTCGGCCTTCTGCTATATAGATTGTTCTTGATTAAACTTCTTTCAAGAAGTTTACCATGCAGACGCTCTACCACTGAGCTACTGGGGCGATTTACATCAATCTGTACACTGCACTTCCTGCTCTTACATGCCTTTCCACTTTTATTCCTACATCGTCTCCGCTTCTTGCCTCTTTTACCTCTCTCTTGTTTATTTGCATGCTTGTCACTCTCTGCGTAAAGCTCTCCTCGCTTTCACCTATTTCTATAGTGTCGCCTACTCTCAGGCTTCCTGTCAGCTCTATCGCTGCAACGTTTATTCTGTCAAAGAAGTGAGCAACCCTTCCTATCTCTATCTTATTGCTGGCATCTTTCTCTTCTGTTTCTCCAGCATCTCTATCCCTGTTCTCTTTTTCTTCCATGTTCGACACAGCGTCATCAATATAGTCCATGCGTGCCATAAGACCACACTTTTATTTTACAACAAAACTATAAATATTAATATTCATGGAATAGAAAGAATGGAACCAGCGAGATACAAGGCTTTGATAAGGGATATAGGAGCATCGAAAAGGCTTGGCCAGCACTTTCTTGTCAACAAAGAGGTTGCAAAAGCGGAGGCAGCGCACGCAACTGGTAAAAACGTCATAGAAATGGGCCCTGGCCTAGGCATACTCACTGAAGAGCTGTGCAAAGAGGCGGATAGCGTAACATCTGTAGAAATAGACACAAAAATATACAATTTCCTTAAGCAGAACCTTCGCTTCAAGAATCTCAATCTTATTAATGAGGATTTTTTTGGGCTTGACACAAAAAACATTAAAATGGACATAATGATATCGAACATTCCGTATAATCTTTCTAGCAAGGTATTATCCTGGCTTGGCAGCAGGAAGATGGAGGCAGTCCTGTGCCTTCAAAAAGAGTTTGTAGAGCATATGAATGCAAAGCCAGGCACAGACAAGTACTCGAAACTGAGCGTATTCTCTAATCTTATGTTCAGTATTACAATGATAATGAATGTTCCTGCAAACGATTTCTATCCTGTGCCAAGAGTTGATTCATCGATTGTTTACATAAAGCCAAAAACAGCGAAGATATCAAAGAAGGAAATGGAATTGATCTCTGTGATAATGGAGCACAAGAACAAGAAGCTTAGGAACGCGTTTGCCGATTCATCCATTTATCTTGATATAGACAAACATTCCGCAATAAAGATAATAGATGAAATCGAGGAAAGAAACGAGCGTGTAATAAGGATAGGGCCCGAAGCTCTGCTCGGCATAGCAAAAAAGCTTTCAAAAAAGATAGGTTAGAAAGAGTATGTAGGCTCCACGATTTCCTTCATGATAAGCGCATTGGAAAGGCTGTCCTTGAATTTCCTCTCTGCAATCTCTGATCCCTCTTTTCCAAGAAGGTTCTTGTAGTGCATTGGCACAACAGATTCAGAACCTATTGACTTTCCTGCCTGTATTGCCTCATTTACATCCATGACATATGTGCCTCCCATAGGAATCAGGGCCGCGCTCAGGCCTTTCAATTTCTTCATTTCTTCTATGAAGTCCGTATCCCCAGCATGGTAAATCTTTGTACCCATAATATCTATTATGTACCCCACCCAGTTGTTCCTTTTTGGATGATACTGGAGGCGATCGCTCTTTGTGTTGTATGCCGGAATCGCCTCTATTCCTATGTTCTTGAAGCTCTCCCTGAAGCCTGGCTTTGCTGTTATAATATCCTTGTAACCCTTTTCTTCAAGGCATCCCTGGGATGACACCATTATTGTATCCTTTTTCAGTATTTTTTCTATGTCGTCCTTGTTGCAGTGGTCGAAGTGTGCGTGTGTTATAAGAAGTATGTCTGCCTTTTCCTTTATTTCTGGAGGAACCCTGAATGGGTCTATGAAAATGTTGACATTGTTTGCCTTTATGTAGAAACACGCGTGCCCAACCCAAAATAGTATCCTGTTCAGCTCCAATTTCCCACAATAATTCTATCTACAATACATATTTAAAGTTGAACATTTATTTAGTAATATGCGGGCGCCAGCACACAAGATTTGCTTCCTATCCAAAACACCATTATTGTTATCAATCTTGGCTAGTTGCGCGTTCTTTTCTCTTTTTGCAATTGTTCCATTTGCACAGACCCCATTTACAACATCAACATCATCAACATCATCTTCATCAGTGTCAACATCTATCATATCAAACCCTGGTGCTACAACATCAACTTCATCAATATCAACCACATCAACAACCTCTTCCACCACAACGTCGACAACTATGATACCATCGATGTGCAATCAATATACGCCTACTAATGGAATATGCGATGTAATAAGCTCTGCAGCTGTTTCTATAAACGGAAATAACGCAGGGAACGGCGCCCTTATGGAGAGCACTGGTTCTGTTGAAACAACGCCAGTCATAGCAAACACGCAGGAATACAATTCCAATAGCAATCTATGGCTCATCTCATGTCCAAATGCTCCGAGCAACAATACGCAGCAATACATAAACTATAGCAACAACGTTGCGGGAGATGCATGCCTTGCTCCAAGCTCGCAGGTATCCGCCAATGTGTTGCTCAATACATTGGTAAAATGGGACAGTACGAATTATGCAAGAGCATCTGTATACCTGAGCTCGCCAAACGCTGCAAACCTGATAGTAGATAATATAGGATACTCCGGAGAGACTTTCAATGAAAGCGATGGTCCGCAGAATGGCATCATATCAAGCGGTTATAATTCCAACTCCCAGATATTCAATCAGGTTCCCCCATCAACGCAATACGGGATATGGTCTTGGAATGCGAGGATCGCAAACCTGTCTAATACAAATGTAAACCAGCTGGAAGAAAGTACGGGCTTTCCAACTTCTGGATCATCTTTCAGCGATCTCAGCTTTACCAATGATGGCTGCACGTACGATTACACATATACAGTTTCTTCTAGCGTGCAGAGCATAAAGAATTCCGAGATACCGGTTCCTGTTGCAAACCAGCAGCCAACAGGCCCTCCATACAATCCAAGCGCAATAAAGGTCAACAATGTGACATACGACAACATTGTTGTGGATTCTAATCCAAGCACTGACAACAATGCAAATGCTATTGACATGGAGAACTGCTATGTGCCTAGCTTGTCGAGCAGCTGGAAGAGAGTATCCACAAACGCTGTGGTATACTATGAAAGCTCAAAGTACACAACATGCGTGTATCAGTATGGAAATGCACAGCAATACTGGAGCTGGGTCTCCCAGACTTCAAGCTCTAATCCATCAGGGACAGGCCCATCTGTGTCAAATCTTGAACCGGCATATGTAAACATAAATTCACCGAACCTTGTCAACCTTCCTGCATATCCGTATTTCCTTTACAATTTCTCAATTCCATCATCGTTCAGCAGCGTTGACAGCAATGTCATATACTTGAATCAATCGTACGACATATACGGATCGGCTGGACTTCTTTCTCCCTATAATTCGCTTGACCCGTTCAGACTTTATGGGATTTCCTCATTTCTAATGAATTACAGCAACAGGACATCGATGGACTGCCAGCCGCAGGTGCCGCTGATAGGATCAGAACTCCCATCTATATCGTGCAACGGAACATTGACATCCGTCTATTTCCAGAATGGAAATGCAAGCAGAAACAATACGCAGATCGGAGCACAGACAGACGAATTCATAATAGATGCGAATGCATATGCTGCCAGCTCTTTTGGAATTGATGTAATCCAGTCATACGGGAAGAATTACACTCTCGGTAAAATAGTAGATCCTATCTACATGAGCGAGTCAGACAGCAACAAGATATTCATACTTAGCGATGTGCCGTATAACTCCGCATCGCCCAGCAATGGAATAGGAACGTATCTCTATGAGGTAAGCGTTTTGCCAACAGGTTATTACAATTATTCCGCGCTCCAGCCGGAAAGCATTGAGAACAGCACGCTTTCCGGATTTGATAACGAATGGGAATCGTATTGGGACAATGTAAGCGCTGTGCAGAACAACAACCTCTACATAACAAAGATGTACAACCTGACAAGCTATTTCTGGTCACGCCCAATATCTGATTGCACTAAGCAATCCAAGACAACAGGTGTTGGCGCAAATAGGAAAACAGTATACTATATCTCATGCAGCTCTGTCAACGTTCTTCCTGTATCAATGGTTTCAGACAATGCCGGTGACGTGTATATTGTAAGCCCGAATTCTACAGTGAACGAGAGCGGCTCTTCTGGATTCAGCATTGTGTTGATAACTGAAAACGGAAGCGTGTTCTCTTCTTCGTCATCTCCTGGTCCTATAGGCGCTCTTGGAACCCAGATACTCCACGCTACTGGCACTGGGACAATCCCATCTGATTTGGTGTCAACCGCAATCTCCCCAGGAGGGCAGTATTTGTATCTTGCGTCGAGCGACGATCCATATATATTCATATATCATCCTGATTTGTCTTTCAACTCTACAACAGCAACAACAACACTTAATGTCAGCTATCTAAATGCGATAAACCTGAGCTATTCTACAAGGGCAGAAAACCTGAGCATAACAGAATATCTGCAGAATGGCGGACCGTTCAACTCAAGCCTAATAGAGAAAGCGTATCCAAAAGAATACCCCGCAGCAGAGCTTCCCGGAGAAGCTGCAGGATATTACCTTGGATCATATACAAACGATACGCCAAGCAACCACGAACCTATCTACATTACAGATTCAGATGGAGTTATCTATGTATTTGATTTATGGAGCTTTGCGCCATGCAGCGCCTATTCAGGCGGCAGCGGAGCATACTGCTCGCGCGCATCCGACGATTCCATACTGATGCTAAGGGCATTCCTTTCAAATGGGACAGAGGTTCACATACATCCAAGCTCTTTCAATGACACAATATCGAGAAGCGAGATATCATTATCAACAGGATTTGTGCAAACAAGCCCGTCCTATCCTCCCTATGGATGGCCGTTGTCTGCAAACTTCACTCTCTGGCTCTCAAATTCGCAGAGCAACTACTATTACCAAAGCTATTGCTCATATGGCTGCAACAACTCTCCCTCTTATCCGTTGTCCTCTGCAATGAACTATTCCGGATTTCCTCCTATAGGGCCTAACATAGGGGCCGATCCTCAGGGGGGCTTTGGATACAACCAGCAGTGGTTTTATGCAACGTCAGATTTCAACAGCACTGTTTATCTGGATGCCTGGGCATATACATATCCACCTACCTCATCTAGGCCTACTCCTCCAAACCTGAATCAACATCTATATACGGAGTTTGCATCAATTCCATTGAATCTTCAGAATTACACGAAAATATCGAATTCATCTTACAGCGAATACCAGTGCTTCATAGCAACCAGCAAGTACCAGTCATATAAAAACGAATTGCCTACCACCTGTGATGTAAATCAAAGCCTGGAAGACCTTTTCAACTCCACACCCCCTGACATAGGAATTCCCTCATCTTTCTCGTATGCAGAAAGCCTTGGAAGCCCTGAGCAGTATCTCTCTGCTCCAACACTGCTCAACGCTTTGGTTGGAGGGAGTGCGAGCGGCTCTGGATCGGCGAGCTCTGGCTTCAATTCAACATCGTCAAGCCTTGTAAACAGCACAGCAAACGGGACAATAGGCGCGATTGCAGCGCTTCCCACAATAAATTCGAGTTACATAAAGAGCTCGATAAATGGATACCTTCTTGTTCCTGTGAATTACACATACACCATAGACCAGAGCTATTCTCCAAATCCCGATCCTCCTGTTAGTGGAAGCTGCTCGGCATACACGTTCCCATCGCTTGGGCCGCAGCAATACAATATCTACTCTGCAATCCCTGTCGGCACTCCTAACAACAACGAGACACACACAATACAGGGCGGAAGCATATATGCGCAATATGTCAACACAAGGACCTACTACATTCCAAACCTTTCAGATTCTGGAACAATATTCCCCCCAGAGATAGATTACAATCTGTTTCTTGATAGGATTCTTGGAGAGATATACATAAACCAAAGCGTAAGCCCTACAGAGGGATGGCTGTCCTCTGGAAGCTACCTCAACGGGCCAGAGCTCTATGTGGCAAACACAACGAGCAATATGTACAATCTTACCATATCAGCAGATCCTGTTGTATACGGGAGCAAGGACACGATCACATACACTGATCCTGGGCCAGATTTAATTCCATCATACATAACTATATACAACGACACAACCGGCTTCTACGAGCAGGCGGACACCCCAGTTACAATATGCAATAACATTGCATGCATAAGCCCAGGAATCTACAATGTTTCTGGATGCGACTACGGCCCTCCGCTTGAGGGTTGCACAGCGTATGCAACGCTAAAGGTGCTGCCGCAGCCCAAGGCAAAAGAGCTTGTTGTCAATGCAACGCACAACTACAACTATTCAACATATACGCTTACGCAAACATCAAGCTATGGAACATTCCCGGGATACTCTTTGCAAGAGGACATTCCGGAATCAAATGTAACTCTTGGAGAGGACTGCTCTTTCTGCTCCCTTGAACCGTACTATTACAATGCCGCAAACCTTTTCGACCACCCAAGCAATATCTCTTTCACGAGCATCTCAGAGATAAATCTTGTGCAGCTTTTCGAGATATACAGGAAAAGCGTTTATCTCAACAACCTTTATCTAGATCTCGAATACGGGACGGGAATCCTCGGATACAACAGATTGAATTACACATACATAGACCTTTTCAACAACACGATAAACATGCCTCTTGATGCAGATCTGGCAAACATAACAACCATACAATTGAACATAAAGTCGGTAACAAATGTAAACAATCCCAACTCAACAACAATAAATATAAACGGAAGCGCGGGATATTATCCAAGCATTTTCTCAGCTACGCCTGTTCCATTGCCTGCTGATAGTTCCATATACATATACTACGACACGGACATAAACTTCTACAACAGCACAACCTCCTTCATATCAGATCCGAGCGCGTATTACCAGTACGCTCTTCAATGCGCATTCTCCGGTTCATCATCCTGCTCCTTCGCCAATCCGGTGTATACAAACCAGCAGCCATTGGGCCAAGGCACATTAGGACCAGAAGAATCCAATGTGACCACATATAACCCTCAGTATAACACAACTGGGCAATGCCCTCTGGAGCCGAACAGCCTTCTTCTAACTCCAAGCGCAAACCAGTGCAACATATACGGATCGTTTGGATTGAAATCAACGGAAACATCTGCCAACGGCAATACCCTCTACTGCATTCCTGACTATGCAAACGGCACAGGGGTTTTCTCAACCCAGCTTGGCCTTGTAAACGTAGCAAAGACGGATTCCAATGGAAATTTCAACATATCGTTCAACTCCTGCGGCACAGGAACCGCGAGGATAGTCGCGGATTACTATGGATGGCCGCCGCCAGAGCCCGGAATATTCTTCCAGCCCGCATTGCAGGGAGGGATATCAACAGCAGCGAACATGCTGGAGTTCAATTACTCGATTTCTCCAGGCTCGTCCATACAGTCCTTCCCATTGGGAAGCTACTACCTCTCTTACAACAATGTCGAGATAATAATCGCATTTGCAATAGCGGCAATTTTCATAGCATATGCACTATTCAAAAAGGAGAAAAGATGATAATAATTACCTATTTATATCATAAAATTCATAATATTACTATAGGATGATGGGTATGCTGCTTGCAGTGGTATTGAGCGTAGGCGCGATATACGCACTTATTCCAATCATAATAATACTCATACTCATTTCTGCTGCTGTTGGAATACGTGGGGGGAAGAACTTCCTGGAACTTATAGGATTCGGGACAATAATCGGAGCTGCTGGTAGAATAGGCGCCGGGGGCGTTGGAAAAGGAACATCTACAGGGAAATACGGCAGCGGATCTTTCAGCAAAATAGGCGCAAACATAAACAAATCAACATTAGGAACTTACAAGGCGAGCAAGAAGGCAAAAGAGGCAAGGGGAAAAACCAACATGAAGGCTGAAGACGTGATAAACGATATGGCCAACATACAGAATATACAAAACCAGATAGACGTTCTTAATGACAGAATAGATAGGGTATCTGCAGCTGGGGGGAGCACAGCATTGGACAAACTGGAAAGGCAGAAGCTGCGGCAGGAGCTGGAAACCGCTTTCGCAAAGTTCGGAGTTAAGCCAGGGGAAAAGTCAGAGAGGATGGACGAGCTTACTGGTTTCCTTCCAGGAACTGTGAAAGCATCTAAGAAAAGCGTGCAAAGAGCAGGAGAGGTAAAGCTCGAGGAAAGCTCTGAATACCAGAAAATACTTCATCCTGCTGAGGCTTCATATGTGACAGGATCGTCAAAAAGCAAGAAGATGGTCGCAAACCCGTACAGAACAAAGGAGGTGGAAGACAAGATAAATGAGATAAACGGAAAAATCAGCGATGCAAATGAGAAGATTGCAAATACGCATAGAAGAATAGCAGAAGTGAAAGAGGAGAAAGAAAGCGCTATAGCTCGCGGCATGGGCACATCGCTCCATACTATGGAGCTTCAAAAACTTCAAACAGATCTTGAAAACAACACAAAAGAGCTTGAAAGCCATACAAAAGAGCTACAAGAGGTGGGCAGCAAATATCCTACACATATACCAAGTACAAAGCTGTCTGTGCACACACCAAGAATTTCAAAGCCGGTTGTAAGGCTCTTGTCAATGAGATCGGACAAGAATCTTCAGCCTACGGAAAGACAAAAAGCTGAGCAGGACGAGCTTTTCGGAAGGGTCAAGGACAAGCAGGAAGAAATAAGAAAGAAAAAGGCAAAGGGCCAGGATACAAAGAAAGAGGAAAAAGAGCTTGACAGCCTCAACAGGATGCTTGACAACTCTATAAGCACACTTAGGGCCAGGGCGCTTGAGCAAAAGATGATAAAGAGGATAAAGGCAAAGGACTCTGCAAACAAGGCCGCAGATGCTGCGAATGCAAAGGTTGTTGTAGAGGAACATAGGAGAATTGCAGGAAGCGCGGCGCACAGGTTTGTCATGAGGGAGGCTAGAAGAAGGCAGTTCGAAGACCAGGCTGCGAAGCCAGGTGGAATTACAAGGGAAATGTATGGAAAGCATACAACAGGAGGGCCATTGAGAAGCACAGGCCAGTGGTACAAAAATGTGCTGGGAGTCGTAGGACCAGGATCGCAGATAAGGGCTGCAAAGAAAAAGAAGAGAATAATGGGCAAAGAAGGCGTTGTAGAAGCACTTGGGGGAGAGAATTGGAGGCATGAAACAAATGCGCAAGTGCTTGAGGCTAGGGCAAAAGCGAGAAAAAGAAGATCAACTCCCCGAAGCCCATGATACTATTGGATTGTTCTTCTTGCTATCTCTTCTCCAATGGCCATGCCGGCTGTCACTCCAGGAAGTACAATCCTGTATGCGCCAGCCTTTCCGAGCTTCTGCATGTTCTCTTCGTGCACAACCCTTGATATTACCTTTATTTTTGGATTTGCATCCTTTGCAGTTATTGCAATGAGCGCATTCTTTACATCTTCATCATCGCATGCGATAAGGTAAGAAGCCCTCTCTATCCCGGCTGTCATGAAAACCCCCTTGTCTTTTATATCTCCCACAATTGAGAATACACCCTTTTCATTCACGCGCGACGCCTCTGACTCTTTTTCCGCTATGAGCACTGTTTTTAGCTTATCATTGCTGAGCTCGTCTATCAATGCCTTTGAGAAATTGTTGTACGGAACTACAATAATGTGGTTCTTCAGCTTCTTTGCCCGCGAAACGCTAAGATACTCCCTTATGTTTATTCTTCTCAAAAGATTGATGAACCATGTGGCAAGGAAAACAGCAAATAGGGCAAACACAAACGCATCAAGAAGGCTGGCGATAAGGATGAGCGAGCTAGTTGACGCTATGCTTGTTGGTATTAAATCATAGTATATGTAAAGAGATGACAATAGGTTCCATATGAAAGAGATCCTCAGCCCAACACCCGCAATGACAGTAAGCATGACAGAGACCACAAAGAGGAATATCGCTACGAAAGGAAGTATGTACTGCGTCGATTTTATTATTGCCATCATCCCACCTTGCTTTTTATGTAGTTCCCTATCTCAACTCCTGCGAGTATCTCCGGAACAACGCATATCTCCGCTCCTGCCCTCTGTATCTTTGTCATCGAGTATTCCTCCACACCTCTAGATATTATCCTTATCTTCGGATTTATGTGCTTTGCTGTGACAACACCCATAAGGTTAGCCAGATCGTCCTTCTTCGCAAAGATTATGAACCTTGCGCGGGATATTGCTGCGTTTTTTAGGACCTCTTCCTTTGTGAAGTCTCCATCTATTACGGTATAGCCTCTGTCCCTCAGCATTTCAACAACTGCGTTTTCCCTCTCTATAACAACAAATTTTATTTTTCTCTCGGAAAGCTCGTCGCACACGCGTTCGCCAAGCCTTGAGTATCCGCACACGATCGCATGCCCGTCCAACCTCCTTGCCTCGAATATGTTGAGCTTTGACAATATGGATGTGCCTGTGATTATCTCTACAAGGGCTGCGAGAGCCAAACCCACAGATATTACCTTTACAACTCCATCTGCTATAGAAATCAACACAAGAATGTCGAAATTGGCGCTAAATACCGGGGCGACCGATTGCAGTACAGTTGATGTATTTATCCCAAGCGCATCAAACAAAGAGGAAATTGTGTAATATCCAGATATGTAAATATTGTGGGTTATGTTGAAGACTATCCAGAGGGTAAGAACGGTGAACATTGCCGCAATAGCTGCAAGCCCGATAAGTGTTCTTCCGGCTATGCTTTTTCTTTCAACATCTGGCACTTTTACCAAGCACACACCTACTATCTCGTAAGCTCCCTAGCTATGTCCTTGCTCGCGGTCTTCTGCGGCATGACAATGTAGTCTGCTCCAGCATCGATCAGCTTTTCCCTTACAAAATCATCATTCGACCTTGTGGCAATGAAAATGCTTTTGTTGAGATCCCTTGCAGTAAGCACAGTGAAAAGGTTCTTCGCGTCATCATCCATCACTATTGCGATCGCCTTTGCCGTTGCAATTGATGCGCTTTTCAGCACCCTTGACGAGGTTGCATCACCGTTTATTACCTTGTATTTCAGTTCGTCTATCTTTTTCACAACATCAGAATTGTTGTCTATTATTACAAAGTCTATGTTGTGCTCTAAAAGAGACTCCACAACCTTCTGGCCGACAATTCCGTAGCCGCATACAATTACATGGTTCTTGGTCTCTATCCTTTTATCTGCCATGGTCGTCAATT
>JASHUQ010000088.1 GCA_030039935.1 Microcaldota archaeon | reverse complement strand
CGCTTCTTGCTTATGAAAGGCTCTGGCGCAAAAGATATGGACTCGACCTAATGCTCCACAGGATTATCCACAATTACTATTCATCTATGAGCCAAAGGAGCTTTGAGCTTGTATTCAGAATGTCGCAGCTCATAGGACTGGAAAGCCTTCTTGGAAAATATGGTGATATGGACAGCCCTAGTAAAACTGCAAAGGGGCTGATTTTCAGAATGAGGAACATTTAGATTGTGTGGTGTATATCCGGACTCACAAGAAGTTGCGACCCAGATACAAATGATTGATGCAACAGCCCAAGGTTAGAGCGTTGATGTGCTGGGATCGCTGGTACAAATTCTTTGGAATCCCTGTCGTAACATACTGTAACACCGGTATCGCTTGCCAGTGCGCTTATCAGTGGGACAAATCTTGCGCCCTCATCAGATAAAAGGAAATCCACAAGGCTGTTTGCCTGGCTTTTTCTATTGCCATTCAGTCTTCCAACAAATCTTACAAGCCCTGACGCCAGCCTTTCAACCTGAACAATTGAGTGCATGCCCTCCACGAAAGTTGAGATCTCAGATATCTTTTTGTAATATTCATCATCGTGGCGGGTCTCTGCCCCGCTTGCTTCTTCGTCAATGAATGATTTCACTAATTCTACTTGTGTCTCAAAGTTGTCAAGCCCAATCTGATGTGGAATGTAGCTGAGCTGTCTCTTTGACCTTGTTATCAGTCCGCTCCTTAGCAGTTCTATAGCATTTTCAGAAAAATAATAGGCTAGATCATCCGTAATCCTTACTGATTGCTCTAGCTGCTCTATGCTTAACGCCTGGCTGTTCTCCTCTGCAATTTCTATATCTGGTCTTTTGAGCAAGGGCAACAGCTTTTCATCCAGCTGTCCGAAATCGACCCTCAGCTTTACTGGCATTAATGTATTTGGATTTACCCGTATTTTTGGGGTTGCGCGCCTTATGACTGAATAAAAAACGCGGAATCCTGTTTTTGTTAATCTTTCGCCGCCAATGCCAACTAGTGTATTCTGGTCTGTTTCAACCGTGTGGTCACCTTATATGAGAAAAACTTTCTATCAAGTCTTTTTATTTCTTTTGTCTAAATACGGCAATAGTGCATCAGACAGCGCCAAGCGCGCTGGCTGCCGATGAGGCAGCAGATATGAGGATCTGTGGGTATATTCCAACCGCGATAACGAAAATGAGGCATACGATCACTACAATGGCTATGTTTTTGTCCATCTGCATCTTCTTCCCTTGCCTTCTTGTGTACATCTGGTTTATCACCTTTGCATAATAGTAAATCGATATGAAGCTGTTTATTATTCCTATAAATGCAAGAACAGCATCGTTTGCATACACCGCGCTGGAGAAAAGCAGGAATTTTCCAATGAATCCAACCAATGGAGGTATTCCGGCCATAGACAGCATCAGTATCGTGAGGCTTATTGCCGCGAAGGAGTTCTTTGATGCAAGTCCTGTGCATTCATCTATATTTCTTATGCTCTTTGACTCAAGCCACAGCACAATCGCAAATGCTCCGATTATCATGAACATATGGGATACAATGTAGAATATGCTCGCCTGTATTCCAGCTGTGCTCGCAACAGCTATCCCTATGAAAATATATCCGGCTTGAGAAATTGATGAATATGCGAATAGCCTTTTGAGGTTCTTTTGCACAAGGGCGACAAGGTTGCCGAAGAACATGGTGAATATTGACAAAAAGAAGAACACAAGAGAGAATAAAGGAGTGCCGAAGCTGGATCTGTAAGCCGCAAATATTATTATGAAAACCTCGAGTATGGCGATGAATGAGACTTTTTTGTTTACACTAGCCAGCAGAGCGGTTACATTAGATGGAGATCCTTCGTACACGTCAGGAACCCATAGGTTGAATGGGAATGCCGCTGCATCCAAGGACAACGCCCCGGCAAATAGTATAAGGGACAATCCAAGCAGGTAGCTACCAGCCTGCGATGTTCCTGGAAGAGAAAGAGTCAATTGCGGATCATATGGAAGAAGCAAAGCGAGCGCGAATGTGAATATTGCTATTGATATTGCGCTGAGTATGAACAGCTTCACTGCCGGTTCTACGAACCTCTTCCCATTCATTATTATCATAAACGTGCTAGCAAGCGCAACGGTTTCTAGTCCAACGAGTATTGCTATTAACGAGTATGCAAACGTTACGAGGAACACCCCGAATGTAACAAGGGATAATAAAAGTGAAAATGCCGGCAATTCGTGGCTATACTTGTAAGAGAGTGTTTCCACCATTATTATTGCTATTGCAAAGAACATGAAGAAAAACTCTGAGAACGCATTCGTGTGGAATATGCTGAAAAAGTAGAAGCTTGCGTTTGATGCATAGAGCAATGCTGTTGCTGTAAGGGATATGAACAAGAATGCTATCGTTCCAAAAAACGCAATCTTGTGACGCCTTGAGAAAACAGACAATATATTAGAAACTGTGAGAAGGATGAGCGATGCTACAAGAATATATACGAACTGCATTTGCATTATTGCCGATATTGCCATTCATTCGCCTATATGTTTATGATATTCAATATTATTGATGGAATTATCCCAAATATGAATATTGATGCCAATAGGATGGCGTATCCTATTTTTTGGCTTGATCCTATGAAAGCAGAGCTTTGGGTCCTTTCTTTTGTAGAGAATATTGATTTGTTTACAACGTAGTACATGAAACCCCCAAGAAGCACAAGAGAGAACAAAGGAATTACTGCATATGCTCCATATGCTCCTATTGCCCCAAGGAACATTGCCACATCGGCTATGAACCCCGTTGTAAGGGGAACCCCTGTAATTGCAAGTATTCCTACAAGGAACACATATGATGTGAGCTTTGCATCTGCGGCTATTCCCTTGAGCACGTCTATGCTTCTCTCAGAGAACGCGTGCTCTATGGAGCCAGCTGCGAGAAACATTAGGGCAACAACAAGTCCGTGAGCCAGCATTGCGAACAGGGCGCCGTATAATCCAAGAGTGTTCATGGCGGTTATTGCGAACATTATTATCGACATTTCTATTATCGTAGTATACGCGACTATTCTTTTTATGTCGTGCTGGCGCATTATAAGAAGAGCGGCATAGAATGCAGAAACGACCGAAAGAACCGCAATGTAAAATGAATAGTTATGCGCTATTGTAAAACTGGTGAATATTATCAGCATGCCAAACCCTCCGAACTTTGTAAGAATTCCAGAAAGAACCATAGATCCTTGTGTTGATGCCTCTGTATGCGCATCTGGGAGCCATGAGTGCAAAGGGAATATCGGCATGTTTATCATGAATGCGAGGAACAAGAGTATGAATGTCAATTGCTGTACGTACATAGGCATCTGTGACAGCGAGCTTGAAAGGCCAGCTATGCTGAGCGAATGCCCAGGGGCGAAAATGTAGATCAGTATTATCCCGAATAGAAGAAGTGCGCTTGCGAATATTTCATATATTATGAACTTATAGGATGCGTTCCTCCTGTTGGCAGATCCAAGTATATTTATCATGAAGAACGGGGCTATGACGCCTATGTCCCAGAATATGAAGAACAAGAAGAGGTTTCCAGAAAGGAAAAGGCCGGTAGCGCCGATCTGGAACAGTACAAGGAGAATGCTTGCTGTTCTTTCCATCTCTTTTTTTATGTTGCCGCTCAACGCTGTAACGAAAAGTATTATCGATGACATGAGCAGCAATACAAGGGATATCGAGTTGAGGCTGAGGTCGAATCCTATGCCGAGGCTTGATATGTAGCTGTAGCTTTCGTTTATGCTTGCGCTTTTGTTTATTATCGAGAAAATCAGGAGATAAACAACTATAACAAGGCTTATAAAAGTGGATATTGTGGCTAGCGACCCGCTGCGCCTCTTTGTGAGAAGCATCAAGGCCAGGAACAGTATTGGAACTGCGATCAATGAAAGTAATATTGTCATTCCATCACAAAACTAATATCAGTATTATAAATATGAGGCCTACGGCAAATGCTGTTAGGTATAGATTGACAGAGCCGCTCTCCGTCTTTCTTATGGCGTTTCCTAAATCCGTGGTTCCCCTCGCTCCGGAATAGAAGAACCTGTTGAGCTCATAGTCAAATATGTCTATTGCGTGCGCGACGAGCTGGACAAACCTTGCTATGTAGTAATATGCCGCGTTAACAAACAAGCCTTTTGAAAGGAAGTTCCTTGCCGCACTTCTCTCTGAGAAAAGCGCCCTCTTTGGAATGTAAAATACAAAAAGCGCAACAGCAACCCCAGCTATGGAAACTGCGCTCTCTATAATCAAATCCGTTGTCGTTATGTATTGGCTTATTGAATTCATGTAAAATGCAAATAGAGAAACCCCGATGACAATTACAGAAAGAATAAGCTGCGGGACTATCATGCTCTTTTTTGCGTATGCGAAATTTGTTCCTATTCTTGAATCGCGCGGGTTTGATTTCTGCTGTTTCATTGGAACAAACAACCATCTGAAAATATAGAATGCCGTGAGGAAATCAAGCGCTACCAGTATCAAATAAACCATTATGTTTGATGATGCCGATGTATCTATTGCCGCCTTTCCCAGAAAGCCGCTGAACGGAAACACTCCGGCCAGAGAGAGCGAACCAATAACAGCCGCTGCAAGCAGCGTTTTGTTTCCGCCAAAAGAATATATTTTGTATATATTTGTCTCTTCATCGTTTGCTTTCATTATTGAGCCAGCGTTCATGAACATGAGCGCCTTGTAAAATGTTTGCACAATGAAGAGAAGAAGCGCCGCCAAAATGGCTCCGAGGCCAAGTGCAACAAACATGAGGCCAAGGTCCTCTATTGTCGAGTATGCGAGTATCTTCTTAATGTGCTTAGATGAAACAGCATTAATCACTCCAAAAATTGCGGTGATTATTCCAAAAACTAGAATTACAGGAAGAAGATGCGCGGATATGTACAAAGGGAGCAAGAGGGCGATGAGGAACACACCAGCTTTTACCATTGTCGATGAATGAAGAAATGCTGAAACTGGGGTTGGCCCCTCCATTGCATCTGAAAGCCACTCGTGGAACGGGAACTGCGCAGATTTGGTAAATGATGCAAACAAAATAAGCAGCAGTGCTATTGCAAAGTTCGTTGACTGCGTTGCCTGGGAGTTTATAAGAGTTGAGAAAACGAATGTATGGAAACTGGTCCATATTATAAGTATCCCGGAAAGCATGAGTATGTCTCCAATTATTATTGTTGTGATGGCTTTTCTTGCCGCGTATGGTGGCTCTCTTTTGTTGTACCAGAAACCTATAAGCAAATAGCTTGTTATTCCAAGGCCTTCCCAGGCTATGAACATTGTTATGAAATCGGCTGACATTGCGAAAAGCAGCATGGAGGCAGCAAAAACGCTAAGCTCAAAGTAATAGCGGCTGTTTTCGCTTGGAACATCCATATAGCCTATCGAGTACCAGAATATCAAGGGAGAAATTATCCCGACAAGGATTAGCAGAAGCTCGTTTATTGACATTGTGGAAAGGTAAAGCGATACGCTCAATGTGCTGAGAGAAAACCAGTTAAGCGAATATGTTGGCAACGCCGCCGTATATGCGGATGCAAAAGAAAAAGAGCTTCCGAGCAAAACAAAAATAATCACTATTGAAGACAGTACAGACCCTGCAAGTGCTATGAACCTTGAGTACTTCTGGGATGCGAGCGACAATATCCCTCCAAGAAGAATCGGCAACAATATGATTAATGGGTTCATTAGATCGCGCTATCTTTCTTTGTATTTCATAAGCTTTGTAACATTCATGCTCACTTCAAGCTTTGCCAAATATCTGTAGAATACAACAAGGGCGATTACCTCCAATGCCGCTATAGACCATATTGCGAATAGCAGGACAAGGATCTGCCCTGTTGCTATATATGCATAGGAAGACAGAGCGAGGAGGGAGCTTCCAACAAGCAGTATCTCAACACTTAGTATCATTACCACGAAATGCCTTGACGCCGCTATACCGGCTATCCCCAGAGAGAACAGCGCAAAGCTCAGCAGCAAGAATATTCCAAACATTTTATACACTTCTTAGCCTATTCAAAAGAAGAATAGCTGTTATTGCAATCGAAAAAAGCATTATCCCTATTATATAAAAGGAAATTATTGAGTAGCTGGAGTTGAATGTACTCGCTATTGAATTGGAAGAAAATGTGTTTATGGAATTTGATGTGCCGGCCTGCGTTATTGTACTTGTGCTGTATGCCCCGTATGTTATTGCAGAGAATATCACTATTGACAATCCAACAAGGGCGATATAGTTTGTATACTTGAAATTTGAATAGCTCGCCGCTGCGACTCCTACAAAAAGATAGGTAGATACCCCACCTATCATTATGAACAATTGGATTACGGCGAGGATGGGCTGCTGCAGAATTAGGAACAAGACAGAATTTATCAGGAAGACTGTGGAAAGCGCAACAGCTATGTGCAGTACATCCTTGAATATGAAAACAAGAGCGCTTGCTATCAATATAAGTGCAGCTACGATATATGTGACAATGTAAATCATGACCATGACCAACAGTTCTTTTACTTCAAGTCCTCTGGTCTCTTTATGAACTCTCTTCTGTCAAACCTCTCAAAATCATAATCCTTTGTGAGTATCAGGCATTCGGTTGGGCAGACCTCTTCGCATAGGGCGCAGAAAAGGCATCTCTCAAGGTTTATCTCCGGCATGAGCTTTTTCCCCTTTTCTGTATTCACCTCTACCATGTTTATTGTCTGGTTCGGGCAGATCCTCTGGCATGCAGAGCAGCTTATGCATGTTTTCATGTCGAGCTTGTGTATTCCCCTATAGTTGTCTGTTACTGCCTCCCTTTCATCCGGATACTCCAGAGTTTGCGGCTTGTGCAGCGCCTCTTTTCCAATGTCAACAACAGGTTTTACAATCAATATATCATCTAATGGATAAACAATACAAATGTAAGTAATAAATTAACTATGGCTAAAGGAGTAAGGTACAGCCATCCGAGCCTTAGTATCCTGTCTATCCTCATCCTTACAAATGTAACCCTCGCAAGTATGACCAGCAATGTTATTGCAACAACTTTTACTATTGTCCAGGCAAACGGCGGAAGTATGCTTGGCCCGAGATAGCCCCCGAGGAACAAAACGGTTATGAGCAGAGAGCCAGTGAAAAGCCTAGCATAATCAAGAAACAGGACAAGCCCATAGTATGGCGCGCTCACATCAGTAAGCCATCCTGCAATAAGCTCGCTGTCCGCTTCTCTTACATCGAATGGGGGCCTTTCGAACTCTGCCATCATTATTATGAAAAACACCACAAACCCTATTGGCATTAGAACAGCGAACCAGAAGCCGTTCTGTGCGGATATTATGCTGGAGAAATTGTAGCTGTTTGCCAGCATCGCTATTGCGACTATAACAAGAAGCAGTGGAATCTCATAACTTATAAGAAGAACAACAGACCTCTCTGCGCCTATAGACGCGAACTTGTTCCCGCTGGTCCATCCTGACACGAATATAAGTATCGGGGCAAGAGAAAGCAGCATGAAAACAACGATCAACCCTATGCTTGTGTCTATTCCCACATAGGTTTGCGTAAGAGGAATGAAAGAGAGCATTAGCACAAATGCGCCAAGTATTGCAGGAATCGATACTTGGAAAAGGTATTTGTCTGCATTATCCGGAACTATGTTCTCTTTGGAAAGAAGCTTGACAAGGTCAGCAAAGTTCTGGAGTATCCCATATTTTCCTACATATGTCGGGCCGTGGCGAGACTGCGCCCTTGCCATGAACTTCCTTTCAAACCATCCAACAAAATAGACAAAAAGGGTTACAAGTATCATTAGGGTTACTGCGAAAGCTATAAACGCGATTATGAGCGCAAGAGGCGCTGCTATTGCTGGTCCAACAATCCGGTTTAGCGCTGATTGAAAGCTATTGAAAATATTGCTTATGAACCCAGAGCTTATCTGGAGCATCTCATCCATGTTCCTTCTACTCTCACATTTATATTGTTTTGCGAACAAGAGAGTAAATTGATTGAATGATATCTGAATATGCAAGAAGCATAATAAAAAACGGGGAGATAAAGCTAAGGGTCAAGAGGTCTGGTATGCTTCAGTATCTCACATTCAGGGTAAAGAGGATTGAGATTGGAAACGAGAAATTCACAGAGCTGCATGCGGACCGGTTGGTTGATATGAGCGAGGTCTCGAGGCTCGCTGATGAGATTGGACTGCCGGTTGAATCGCAGAACTGCAGGGCTTTTCCTAAAGGAAAGGGCGCAAAAGACTTCGTAAACATTTAGGAAAGATTTGTTATGTTTACAATTCCATAATCGACATAATTCTTGTTGCTGTTTGTGTAGTTTATCGATATGTTGTATGTTGTTGTCTCGCTGGCGACAGAAACCGGTATGCTGATGCATGTTGTAGACACGTTTATGATTCCTTTTGGCCCTATCATCCTGTCAACGCTCTGGTTTAGCTGGGTTCCTGGCGCATAGCAGGCTATGTTGTTTATGGTTACATTGCCTTGCTTGTTGTTTGTTATATTGAATTCTGCAACGTTGGAAGAGTGGTCAAAGCCAACAACGTTGCACGACAGAGATGCATTGAACAGGTTGCATGTGTTCTTGAAAGTGCTCTGCCATACCGCACTTTGCGCTGTAGAGTTGAGCAGCTCTATGAGTTCTATCCCATCCTGGTTTGCAGACAGTGAATATGTTGAGTTTATCAGCGAGTATATTGATATTGTATAGTCTCTGGTTATCTCTGTTTGGTTCAGAAGAATAAGATTTGGAACCGCGTTTATTATCACCGCTTCAGAGCATATGTTTGTAGTTCCGTTTGAATATGTTATTCCATTGCAAGACGGCTTTGCTTTTGCTACGTTGACCGGAATCTGGTTCTCCTTTATATAGCTCACAAAAGAGCCATACTGGTTCTCGAACACATTTATGGTTGATAGGCTGTTGTTGTAGTCAGCAAGCGATGATGCAAGGTTTGTTGAGTTTGTATAAAGGAAGTTTGCGCTGTAGCCCTTCAACTGCGCAGATGAATTGAGGTCGTTTTCAAGGGAGTATTGCTCAGTGCCGGAATAATTTGAGATTATCTCTTTGCACGTCACTCCATTTGACTCATTGCGGTATGAAATTATCTTTGTCCAGCCATTTGAATAGAAGAAGCAAATGCTCGTTGTGTTGCTCTCCTTTGCAAAAGAGATGTTAACGTTGTTCTGCACAGCGCTTGTCACCGGAATCGAGAAGCTCTTTACAAGAGCACTAACTATTTTCGGGTTTATTGTCCCCTGCAGCCAGAGTGAGTATGCATTGCTGTTATTTTCATACGTAGCTGTTGCTCCTCCGGCATAGTTGAGCGTGTCAGAGAAGTCGTACAAAAGCGATGATATTATCACATTGGCTGGGCCGAACATGCTGCTTATTACGCCAATATTGTAGTAGCTTCCGAAAATGTAAGAGGCGGCAGTTCCATTCCTAAATAAAGAGAATTCCTGAGTTGATTCTATACCATTGTTTGGTATTGATGTGTATACAAGAGGTTCCTGCACAGTGCTCACATTCAGTACAACAGAGCTGTGCGCCCCGCTTCTGTTCACTATATCCAATACCTGGCCAGGATCTGCAACAGCCTCGAAATCATAGGTTCCGTTGCTTGGAAACACATAGGTATAGTTTATCTGCGCTATTTGGCCGCCAGGTATGCTTACTGTATATGATTCTATAGGGCTTCCATCAAGGTAGAAGGAAAATGGCATCTGGTTTATCCTTCCGCCATTGTTCTTTATTATTATTGTAAAGCTTGCAGATTGGTATGGATAGAGCTTGCCCGCTGTGCTTGTATTAGCCGACAGGGCTACTGTTACGTTGTAGCTTGAATTGGAAGAGCTTATAAGTATAGATGCGACAGCTACAGCTATCACAACGAATATTATGGAATAAACCAGTACGTTTCGCTTGTCCATTGCCTTCATCTTTCCCTTAG
>JASHUQ010000087.1 GCA_030039935.1 Microcaldota archaeon | reverse complement strand
TCTTTGCACCTTTTTGCACAACGCCCTTTATTTCAGCGTTTGATATCGCATCTAGGTTCCTGTCTATAAGCATTGACACATCGAACGTCGCCTTCAATTCGGGTTCATCAAAGCAGGGGAACGCCTCCCTTGCCGAAACAGGCTCGAACTGCGTGGTAAGTATGTACTTTGTTCTATTTTTGTATGTGTACTTGCTTTTGTAGAAACCCTGCAGCTTGTCGCTGTTCTTTCCAGTAAATCTTATCTCTATTTTGGCGTTTCCTGATACCATTTGCTTTACTTTAATTGTTATTTGCTCTTCTTTCCTGTTGCTTGACACCCTCGCCTTTTGCCTGAGCCCGTTGCTTTCCACATACGCGCCCCTTATCCCGATGTTCCTAGCATTTAGTTTTATCGCATTTGTCTTTTTTTTAATCGATACTGTTATAATCTCGCTTCCATTGAACCTGAAGCTCTTGAGGTTAGGCTCAAAGTTTAGGCTGTAATTCACAGGAATTACATTGCTTCCAAGGGTCTCGTGTTTCATTATATCATTGGTTTATTACTTCACTGTTTATCTCTTTATATTCGTTTCTAAGCATCCCGAATTCCTCCTCGTCTACAAAGCTGTTGAAATGGAACCTGTTCTGGCGCAATGTGGCCTCTTTCCTGAAACCCATAGATTCAAGAAGTGCGAGCGACCTGGTGTTGAACGAGAATGTCCTTGCATACACTTTATTGAAATTCATTCTCTTGAAAAGCATGTCCAGAATAAGAGAAACCGCTTCCCTTGCATACCCCCTTCCCCAGTAGTCCTTGCCTAGCCAGTATCCCACTTCGCATTTCCTGTCAATCGGCTCTATGCTTATCGCGCCTATCGCCCCTATCAGCCTTTTATCATCATTCAAATGTATCCCGAAGTGGAATTCCCTTCCGTTCTTTTCAGCTGCTATTGCAGAATCTATGAATAGGATCGCATGCTCTGTCTTATATGGATATGGAAACTGGCCGAATGCTGCAACATTGTATGCGATCTCATAATCGTTGGCTATCCTTGCCATAACCTGAGCATCGTTCTTTGAAAGGCTCTCTATGTAAACCCTGAAACCCATGCAGGAAACTTTTATGGTCTCACCTATCTTTTTATTATTGTTTCTATCATAAATATCTTTATAGCGCTTGTGTTTGGTGATTTTGTAAGACTGCTTAATTCCAATGCCCCGTATAACCTTTTCGGCCTCGAAGACCAAGACTACAAAAAGGCAAAGGTTGTTGTTCTTCCCATACCTTATGATTCAACATCAACATACAAAGTTGGATCTAGGGATGGGCCTATGGCCATAATCGAGGCAAGCAGGAACCTTGAACTGTACAGCGAAGAGCTAGGCAGGGATGTAAGCAAAATCGGGATATACACGCTGGAAGAGCTTGCCCCTGATTTCGACTCGCCGAAAAAGATGGTAGAAAGGATATCAAAAGAGGTGTCGATGATACTAGAAGAGAAGAAGCTCCCGCTTCTTCTTGGAGGAGAGCACACGATAGCTGTAGGAGCTGTCGACGCAATATCAAAGCATTACAGGGAATTCAGCGTATTGCATTTCGACGCGCATTCGGATTCTAGGGATGAGCTGATGAGCACAAAATACTGCCATGCGTGCGTAATGGCAAGGATAAGGGAGATGTGCAAGAGCTGCTACAGCGTTGGGGTAAGGAGCATTGACCAGATGAGCGCAAAATTGTACGGGAATGACATCCTCTTCATGAAGGATATGAAAAAGATGTCAGCAAAGCAGATAGCAGACAAGATAATAAAGAGGACAAAGAAGAACCTTTACATAACAATCGATCTTGACGTCTTTGATACTAGCGAGATGCCAAGCACAGGAATGCCAGAGCCAGATGGCATGAGATTCGGAGAGATGAAGGAGATATTAAGTATAATTCTAAGGGAAAAGAGCCTTATAGGAATAGACTTCAATGAGCTGTGCCCTATTCCTGGAATTGCTGCTCCGAATGCGCTTGCTGCGAAACTCATTTATCTTACATTGGGATTTGCTTTCAAGAATCCGAAATAGCGCATTTATGCACCGGGCTTGAAAAACATTTATAAACCTTCCCTGTTATAGTTTTTTGATAAAATGAAGGGTTTCAACAATCTTTTCAGGGTACTTTTGATAGTCATAACAATGAGCAGCATTCTTGGATATGCCAGTGCAACAGTAGAAGGCGGATGGACGCTTTACGGAGTTGTATACAATGGACAGACATGCCAGCCTATCCAGGGAGCGCACATTTCCTCAACAACATATAGCAGCGCCCCAAATGTCACAAATGCAAATGGAAACTACACAATTAAATTGGGAGTTGGAAGCCAAAAAATAGTGGTAAATGCAACAGGGTATGCGTCTGTTGAATACACTACGCCTTATCAATCTACTGGAGCTCTTGTGCACAACTTTGGACTAGGGCCTGCAACTGCTGTGAACTGCAGCTTTGCAAAGGTTGCAACGCCAGGAGAGAACACAACAAGCCCAGGACAGACGGTGGCAACATCTGTGGCTACAACATCAATAGCAACAAGCGTAACAGCTCCGTCTTCGCCTTCATCTTCTAGCAGCGACCTAATAATAGCTGGAATAATAATTGTAATCATAATAATAATCATTGTTGTGGTTGCATACTACAGCTCGAGCAAGAAGAAGCACCAGCAGCACCACCACAACGGCTGATGAAAGGCAGGGCTTTGTTTCTTTTTTATTAAAGGGATTAGCCTTGGCGAATGGGCTCG
>JASHUQ010000086.1 GCA_030039935.1 Microcaldota archaeon | reverse complement strand
ACAAAGAAAAAGATAGATAATATAGAGAAGAGTATGAGGTCGTTTAGGACGCATTTCAAGCTCGGCTGAGCGAATGCTATTTGATACCTCAATAATAATAGATATGCTAAAGAAACTGAGGCCGTACCAGTACGGCGCTATTTCTACTATAACGCTACTTGAGGTGTTGAGAGGTGTATCAGAATCCGAAATGGCAGAAACATTAACGCTCTTAAAGAAATCATTCCAGGTCTATGAAATAGATGACAGCGTAGTTTTGGTTTATTCCAAATTATATAAGATGTTGAAGCAAAGGAAGGGAAAAATGAAAGACGCAGATTTGATTATCGCTGCTACTGCGCAAGCCAAGAATGAGAGACTATATGCACGAGACAAGGATTTTGATGTGCTTGATGACATTGTCGATATATCAAAAGAATAACCCATTTTACAGAGCGGAGCAGTTTGCAAAGTGCCGCAAGCAGAGGTATAGCACAAGGTTCAGATTACAAAGTATGTAGATATAAGTAGATCTACTTATAATACGGAATTATTTCCTTATGTTTATGGCCGTACCTATGGCGAGCCGCTTATCGCAGTCGGCGCCTTAAAAGTCTTGTATTTAATCTGCGAAGTGCACGATCCGCTTCATCTAAATTAGGAGGGCTATCCAAAAATACTCTCCAAGCAGGGTCGATGTGCTGATCGGCTTGCAAGTCTGAAGTTAACACTAACTCTTTATATTGTTGCGCAGATATTTCTATTCCTTTAGACCTTAGGAATTCCCTGATGTCTTTTCCTAGCGCAACGGACGGAAAAGTTAATTTAGAGTTGTTTATCAATTCTGGCATTTTATCTAAGATTACTTACTTTATTCAGATATTTATACCATCGTTTTATTTACAAAAGTGGAGCAAACTTTTACGATTCTGCAAATCCGTCATCTATCTATAGTTGATGTGCCGCAAGCAGGATTTGAACCTGCGACATTCCGGTCTTCAGCCGGACACTCTTTAGTGCAGTTAAACTGTCCCACTGAGTTATTGCGGCACAAATGCTATTTGCTCTAAAAACTTATAAATTAATGACTATAAAGCTTAAATATGGCAGCATGGGGTGAACTTGGAGACTATGTTAGATTAGTCAATACAAACGAGCTTGAGCCTCGAGCATACCAGATTAACATTGCAAAGAGCGTTTCAAATGGATACAACTCTCTTGTCATACTTCCTACTGGCTTGGGAAAGACCCTTGTTGCAGTTCTTGCAATAGCAAGCGCTCTCTCAAAAGGTAAAAAGGCGATAATACTCGCTCCTACAAAGCCTCTCAGCGAGCAGCACTACAATTCAATCTCTAGGCTTCTAAATGTGGAAAAAGATACAATAATGCTGTTGACCGGGAGCATGACATCTAGAAAGAAAAGGACGGAGCTTGAGAACTCTGCAAAGGTCATTGTTGCAACTCCACAGACAGTTTCCAATGACCTCAAGTCTGGAAGGCTTTCCCTTGATGGGTTTGGCACAGTAATATTCGATGAATGCCATAGGGCTGTAGGAAAGTATGCATACACCTACATTGCTGATGAATGCAAAGTCAAGGGAATACAGCTTGTAGGGCTTACAGCCTCTCCGGGAAGCAACAAGAAGAAGATCGATGCGCTTGTTTATACTCTTGGAATAGAGAACATAGAGATAAGGATATCAACCGATAGCGATGTTGCACCATATGTGATGGACAAATCAACAAATGTGCTCTATGTTGATAAAGAGAAGAGCATGGATTCCATACTTGCTTCCCTTAGAATATTGATAGACGAGCATCTGTCAAAGCTTTACAGCTATGGGCTCAGCCCTTTCAGCAAATACGACAACATGCCAAAGGGCAAGATATTGCAGATAGGCTACAATATAGACAAATTGCAGTCATCGAACTACAAGTTCATGGCGATGTACAACTATGTATTTCTTTTGAACCTTTCCCATGCGTACGATCTTCTTGCAACAGAGGGATTCTATCCGTTCATAAGCTACATGGACTCATTGAAAAACAGGGAGAAGAAGAGCCGCGCGCTCCAAAGCCTCCTGAACAACAAGATTGTTATAAACTCAATAATCAATGCAAAGGATTCGCTATCCAATGGTATAGAGCATCCCAAGATATTCAAGATAATAGACCTAATGACAACTGTGCTCAAAGGAAAAACAGTGATTGTGTTTGCGCAGTACAGGTCAACTATAAAGAAGATTGTCGACCTGCTTAATGAATATGGAACAAATGCAATGAGCTTTGTTGGAAAGAAAGAGGGAGTTACCCATACGGATCAAAAGGACACAATAGCAAAGTTCCGGGAGGGAAAGTTCAACGTGCTTGTTGCAACCTCAATAGGAGAAGAGGGGCTCGACATACCATCTGTCGATGCGGTAATATTCTACGAGCCTATACCAAACGAGATAAGGAACATACAAAGAAGAGGAAGAGCGGGCAGAATAAAATTTGGGGAAGTCTACATACTTGTTACAAGGGGAACAAAGGATGAAATATATCTTTATGTGTCAAGGCATAGAGAAACAAGGATGTACGAACTTGTGCAAAAAACAAGGTCTGACCTGGACAAGGGGGTTTCAAAATACACAAAGAAGCAAACAAGGCTAGGCTGACTTGCCAATTTGCCTTTCTCTTTCTATCCTGGCAAGCTCCTGCATCCTCTTTTCCTCTATTTCTATGATTTCCAATACATTTCTTTCATTGTATACGCCCGGCTTTGTAATTCTGCAGTTGGACGCTTTCATAGGCCCTATAAGAACAACCCCTTTCCCAACATAGACGTTTTCCAGGTGGCACTCGTTTTTCACAAATCCATGTTCATTAATTGTTGTTCTTCCATAAAGATTGCAGTCCTCAGCTATTCCGTTTACCAAAACGCTTTGTCCAACATAAGAGTTCCATACTAGGGCGTTTGGGCCCAAGAGCGCTCCCTCCTCAACAACAGACAGCTGGCTCATCCATCCAGAATAGCCATTCTGCCTCCTTATATCAAACCTCAGCAATTCCTTGTCTGACTCTATTTCTGCTATTATCTCAGTTATCCCGAATCCGAATTTCTCGTAAATACGAACAAGCTTTTCGCGCAGGTCTGCCAGATCTATTGCTGGTACTAAATACACATCTTGTCTGGCACTCTGCGCTGCTGCATTACCTTCCACGATTCCCACCGAGTTGGAGTAATAGGGATGATGGTTAAAATATTTATATAGATGAGTTGTGTAATTGTATTGTGGTATCTTGACCAGGTACACGAAAGGCGCCAGAGGGGAGAGAGAACTGCTTGCAATGCTTTACGATAAGGGATACTCTGTAGTTCGAAGTGCGGGAAGCGGTGTAAATTCGGTGAGCCCTGATATTTTGGCTGTTCGGAATGGAAAAGGAATGGTATTCGAATGCAAGGCGTGGGACAGCACAAGCCTCTCAATAGATCCTGAGAAGTTCGAGTCTCTTAGGAGCTGGAGGGACAGTGCGCTTATGGAAACCTACATGGCATGGAGGATGAATGGACAGGGCTGGTACTTCATCAAGTTAAATGAGATGAAGAAGACAGAGAAGAATTACACAGTTACAAAGAGAAAAGCTCTTGAGATAAACAGGAGGTTTGAGCACATCCTTCTGTAATACAATACTTTTATATACTTATCAATCCAATACTGATTTAGTATAAGGAAAAAGTCATGAGAAGACACATGGTATATTATATGGACTCTGATTTCTCGCATTCAGAATTTGATAACGCTTTTCTTGCTGTCGATAAGACAAAGAGAATAGGTTCTTTAGTTACAGAAAGTGGAGAATAAACGATATAATATCCTTTGTGCGCACTGTGCCTTTTTCTGAACACAAAGTGATAGAATGGCAAAGACTTACATTGACATAGTAAAGTACATGGTAGAGGCAAGGTTCGACATACAGGGTTCTGTTGAAAAACCCGACATAATTGGCGCTGTTTTCGGCCAGACAGAGGGCCTTCTTGGCAGCGAGCTGGATCTTAGGGAACTTCAGAAGAACGGAAAGATTGGAAGGATAGAGATTGACAGCTCTGCATCTGGAAACAAGACATACGGGAAGCTGTTTCTCCCAAGCTCTCTTGGAAGAGTAGAGACATGCATTCTTGCAGCTGCGATAGAGTCCGTTGACCGAGTAGGTCCATTCGAGACAGAGTTCAAGGTCCTTAAGATTGAAGATACAAGAAACGAGAAGAGAAGAAAGATACTCACAAGGGCAAAGGAGCTAGTAAAGACCCTTCTCATCACAGAGCTTCCAGATTCAAGGGAGATAAGCGACATAGTGGAAGCTGATGTTAAATCCAGCACTGTTGGAACATATGGCCCCGACAGCCTTCCTGCTGGCCCAGACATAGAGAAGATGGAAGATGTGATACTTGTAGAAGGAAGAGCTGATGTCATAAACCTGTTGAAAAGCGATATAGGGAACTGCATAGCAGTAGGGGGCGCAGCTGGCACGGTCCCAAGGACGATAATCACGCTGTGCGCGCAAAAGGAGACAACCCTGTTTGTAGACGGAGATAGGGGAGGAGACATGATAATAAGGAGCATAATGAATGTTGCGGAAATAGACTACATAGCAAAAGCTCCGGATGGAAAAGAGGTGGAAGAGCTTACAAGAAAGGAGATAATCAAGGCACTAAGGTCAAGGATCCCGGTAGAGCAAATAGTCGCTGCAGCAAAAAGGCAGGAGCAACAGCAGCAGAGGCACGAGTATGGAAACAGAAATGGAAGTTATCAAAGACAGCCGATGCAGCAAAGGGAAAGGCAGGAACAGGCTCCTGAGCAAAGGGAAAGGAGGGATGTCATACTAAGTCCAACAGAGATATCATCAAACCTAAAGAAAGCAACAGAGAACACCACAAAAGAGGTATTGAGCCCTACAGAAATAGCATCCAATCTCCAAAAGGGCAGGGCAAGAGAGATGCAGGCAACGGAATCGCAGCCAAGCTTTGGAATAAAGGACATAAATGATAACGAACCTGAAGGAATGGAGAGCATTCCTGTTGTTGAAGGCCTTCAATCCAAATCGCAGAGCGGATCCCCAAACCAGACATTTGTCAGCGCCCTGAACGAGCTTAGAAATACGCTCAGGGGAAGGCTCTACGGCGCGAACGGCAACATAATAGACGAAAAACCCACAAGAGACATTATACAGATAGTGCAGTCGGCAACCGGAATCCATGCAATTGTGTTCGATGGAATAATAACCCAGAGGCTTGTCGACCTTGCATACAAACAGGGAGTAAAGGAGATATACGGAGTTAGGTCGAGCCAGATAACAAGAAAATACAGCGAGCTTCTTCTGTACACCGCAGAGCACGGGACGGCCTGATCAAATCCTCCAGCAAAGCTTTATATATCTTAATTATGCTATATAATAGTTTAAATTTAAACTATATTTGATTTAAACTATTTTGGAGTTTGTGTGGACAAAACATCGCAGTACGCTTCTCAGTTCATGCCTATGGAGCTAAAGAGGGTAATACTCAAGATAAGGATACTGGGAAGACTGAAAATAGGCGATATTTATTCATATGCATTAATTAAGGAGTTCGAAAAATCGGGCTTCTGCGATTTCTTTGGGCCCACAATAAAGAACGACACCTACAATGCTCTGAAGGTCCTGGAAAAATCCGGCTACATAAAAATGCACGTTAAGCTTCATGGCGGAAGGGCGCAAAAGTACTACAAAATAACAAGGGAGGGCTCTGCAGCGCTGAAATCTGTTGGGAAAATGATGATCAGCACAATGAAGGAGGCAAACAAGCTTTTCAAGTGAGCTCATGAATGATATAATCAAAATAGAGCACCTTGTCAAGAAATTCGGAGACCTGACAGCCGTTAGCGATGTTTCCCTGAGCATAAAAGAGGGAGAGATATTCGGGCTGCTCGGCCCCAACGGCGCAGGAAAAACAACAACAATAAACATGCTTCTTACCCTTCTTATCCCAACATCTGGGAAGATAACAATTGCTGGAATGGACCTGCAAAAGAGCCATGCAAAGGCGAAGCAGCTAATGGGGCTTATGACGCAGGAAACGGTAGTGGAGGCTGACCTCACCGCAAGGCAAAACCTGCAGTTGTTCGCTGAGCTCTACCACATACCAAAGCAAGAGGTAGGAAAAAGGATAAAGGAGGCGCTGGAGGAATCCGATCTCATGGCATTCGCAGACAAGAAAACCGGAACCTTCTCCGGGGGAATGCAGAGAAGACTCGGCCTTGTAAGGGCCATGATACAGGAGCCAAAAATACTGCTTCTGGACGAGCCTACAACCGGCCTAGATGTCCAGAACAGGACAACAATGTGGGACAGGATAAAGGAATTGAACAAGGATGGCACAACAATACTGCTCACAACGCAGTATCTAGAAGAGGCGGATACGCTTTGCGACAGGATAGCCATAATAGATCATGGAAAGGTGATAGCTCTCGGAACCCCATCCGAGATAAAGAGAATAGCTGGAAGCGGAAAGATCCTCGAAGTTGTTGTTGGAAACAACGATGCGCAAAAGGTAGTATCGCTTCTAAAATCAAAATTCGGGATAATAGCGACAGCAAAAGGGGAGAAGGTAACGGCAATTTTGGAAAAGGGCAAGGAATCCGAGTTTACAAAGATATCGGCTGCTATAGACAGGGAGAAGGTTGATGTCTTGTCAATAGGGGAGCACCTTCCGACTCTTGATGATGTGTTCATAAAACTTACAGGGAAAGGGATGAGGGACGAATCCGGGGAAATGAAAGGAGGGAGAATGGGAGGTAGGTGGAGATAATGAGCCTTTTAAGCGACTCTATAGCTTTGTACAAGAGGGAAATGCTTATATTCAGGGCAAACATTAGAACTAATATAATAAGGTCTGCGATATTCCCCCTTTTCATAATACTATTGTTTGGATATCTTGGAAGCGGCGTAAGCAATGTCCCTGTCGCTGTTGTCAACTACGCCAACAATCCCCAATCTATACAGTTCATAAACTCCCTTGAACTGCAGAACCTGATTGTTGTGCAGACAGTCATATCTCAGGATCAGGCGTTCGACCTGCTTAATTCAGGACAGGTCAACTTTGTTATTGTAATACTTCCGAATTTCCCATCTAGCACAGGGCAAACAGCTATAGACGTTTACTACACCAATGTTCAATACACAGAGACAAGCGAAATACTTCCAGTTATACAGCAGAGGGCGGCGCAGCTAGAATCTCCTCAAAGCTTCCAGAGCGAGTTCTACGAGCCTACAGGTTCTGATGCTGGCGTTGTTTCAACTCCAGTCAACGGAGCTTCTGGAAGCTACAAGACATTCCTTTTCTCAGGAGTCATAGGAATGGTGATAGTGTTCAGCGCCCTCTTTGGAGGAGGAATATCGCTGATAACAGATAGGCTTG
This sequence comes from Microcaldota archaeon, assembly GCA_030039935.1. Lineage (GTDB taxonomy): Archaea > Micrarchaeota > Micrarchaeia > Micrarchaeales > Micrarchaeaceae > JAJZAB01. The sequence continues at coordinate 4,002 of JASHUQ010000086.1, read as the reverse complement.
GAGGAAACATAAAGTCATTCCTTATAACTCCGATAAACAAGAGCGCAATAATCCTTGGAAGGGTTCTTTCCGGCATGGTACAATCCACGCTCTTTGTTGTAATAGTTTTGATAATAGGAATAGCCGATGGATCCACAATTGCAATGGGGCTTATAGGCCTTGTATGGATATTTCTGCTTGGAGCCATACTGATGGTGTGCTTCACTTCTGTTTCAGCGATAATCGCATCGCGCATGAAGAACATCAATGCGTATGCGATATTCTCGCAGGCTGTTGGGCTGCCGCTCTGGTTCCTCTCCGGAGGAATAATACCGGTCTCGAGCTTCCCGCCAGTATTACAGGCGATAAGCGTTGTGAACCCAATGACATATGCGCTAGATGGATTTAGAAGGGTCATACTCCTTGGAAGCTATCCAATAGCAAACATAGCTGTTGATTTTGGAGTGCTCATAGCAACTGCCATTGTGCTCACGGCATTGAGCATATTCCTTTTCAAAAGCACAATAGATTGATGATAAAAAAAGTGAAAACATGAAAAACGAAAACAAAAAAATTGTAAGAAACATTCTGATCGCATTGATGGCGATAGCGGTTATCGCGTCTTTTGCATCTGCCCAGGTAACAACAACTCCTCAAGATGCGCTGTCAACTGTTAATCTTACGATATCGCCACAACCTGTGATAGCAGGGGACAACATAACAATATCGTTCCTTTTGTTCAATTCATATACATCAAATCTGAATGATGTGAATCTGGAAATAACATCTGCAAGCCCGCTGATCAGCGTATCCCCATCATATTCATTCATAGTAGATGGGATAGGGACTGGGGTCTATGGAGGGGTGAGCAACAGGCTTTTTACATATAATGTGCACATACCATCAACTCTTCCAGAAGGGGAGTACACTCTCTACATAATGGCATACTATACAACTGTGCAAAGCAACGGGGAGACAAACTACGATGTTGCTGCGCAGTCGCAAATACCTATATACATATACGTGTATGGAAATCCGGATGTCGAACTCAACGGAATCCCATCAACATCTATTGTTCCAGGGCATGATTTCTCTATTGCAATAAGCGCCGTGAACACGGGAGATGGTGCGGCTAGGAACGTGTCTCTCAGCATACTCAACTCCAGCGTTTTCTCTGCCGATGGCGCGAACAGGTTCAACCTCGGAATAATACAGTCAGGATCGGAAGGAAGCACAACAGCACAAATATTCGCATCGCAGAACATCTCTTCTGGAATAAACTATCTTCCAGTAAAGGTAAGCTACACATCAGATGCAAACGTCTCAACCACAGAAATAGAAAACATATCTCTGAATGTTCTCCTGAACCAGCCGAATATCGCAGCGAGCATAATAAACTCTGTGCCAACAGAGCTGAATCCAGGAGGAAACCAGACAGTAACAGTTCTCTTGCAGAACATAGGGACTGGACAGGCAAACAACGTGAGTGTGCAGTTCCTTAACGGAACAGGTATAAGCGCAAGCGGAACCGCCTCCTATTTCTTCATAGGAACGCTGGCGCAAAGCGCAAGCGTCCAGGAAAACGTTTTCATAAGCGCTAACAAGAATGCAAACCAGTCGAACTACACTCTTCCAGTGAGGATAAAATACACACACGCGAACTACAAGGGCAATGTAACCCAAATGGAGTATATTCCAATAAAGGTGCAGAGCGGCGCAATATTCAATGTGACGGCTGCCAGCTCCTCGCTTCTCCCAGGAAGCACATACAAGCCGTTAACCTTTGTAGTAAAGAACATAGGGAATGAGGAGGCGCAGCAGATATCCTTCAGTTTGCAGTCCCTTTATCCAATAACGCCTGTAACTCCAGTAAGCTACATCACATCGCTTGCCCCAGGCCAGTCGACAAATGTTACATTCTATGTAAGCGTTGTGAGCACTGGCAATCCAGGAACATATCCTGTAACTTTGTACGAGCAGTGGAGGCAGCCCAACGGCGCGACAAACCAGCAGTATTCTGGATCGAACAACTACTATGCAGAGGTTGTGAACTCGTCCGGCTCAAATACATATGAATATGCTGTTGCCGCTGTAGTTGTTGTGGTAATAGTTGTCCTGGTATTGAGGAGAAGAATGAAGGGAATGAAAAAGAAGGCAAAAGCGTAAGGTTAAAAATATTGAAATCAATAACTTACTGTGGTAGGGTGAACCCTTTATACGATTCTCTTATAAGCGCATCCATGAAAAGATATGGAGTTCCAGAATGGACGCGCCCTTACATATACAAGTATGCAAAAGAGAGCAACATAAATGCGATAAAGCACGCCATAAGCTTCATAAATTTCAGAAGAAAGAAGGGAGAGGTGACAAACAGGCACGTAAGGCTTCCAAATGGAGTTCTGTTTGACATAAAAGACGTAATCCACATACTAAACCAATTCCATTACGGATTAGAGGCTATGGGAGGCATTGCCAAGAAATGGTCAGGCAGCCAATCGGCTTCGTACAACCACACCGAATTCTCGAAATACTTCTTGCAAGTGTCAAAGGCAAGGGAAAAGCACGCAAGGGCGCTCAGAAACCTTGTTGAAGGGCTTGGATACCAGATTGGTGAGCCTACAAAATATGTAATAGATGTGTTTGATAGCATAGGAAAACTGGAAGACTGGAACGACAGGATAATAGCAACCAATATTCTCATAAGGGATGCATACTCTAGGCCGTTCGGCTTCATATTCTACAAAGTGTTTTATCCTGTTTCTCCAGAATTCATGAGGTCTCTTGGAAAAGTCTTCACTGTTGATGATGAACAAAGCGTATGGGCCGACAGCCAGATAAGGAAGATAATACTGGATAAAAAGATGGATGAGAATCACATAATAGAACTGTCAGAAAGCCTTCTAATCAAGATATACAAGTCGATCCAGTCTGAAATGAGGTTAGCAAGAAATTCAGGAATATATTCAGAGGCAAAGCTGCTTAGAGACATATCCATAGCTTATCCTCTTCATACGCTTGATGAATTCGGAATAGCGATAAACATTGAAAGGGAAATGAAAAAAATTATGGACAACAAATAGTTTAAATACCTGATTGTGCAATAATTAGTTTAGTCGCAATAAAAAGTAAGCAAAAAAAGCAAACAAAACAAGTGGGCAAATGCAGGAAACAGAAGCACAAACACAATCAAACAAAGAGCTACAGCAAAATGTCGTTTTTATAGGGAAGAAACCGACCATGAACTATGTATTGGCTGTTGTAACCCAATTCAACAGCGGCGCGAAGGAGGTAACAATAAAAGCAAGGGGAAATGCGATATCAAGGGCGATAGATGTTGCAGAGATAGTAAGGAAGAGATTCCTGCAAGACATAAAGGATCCAAGCACAAACCACATAACAATAGGATCTGAAGAGTTGTCAAATGAGGATGGGACAAAGTCAAATGTGAGCTTTATACAGATTCTTGCATCAACCTCTCAGACAAAGCCTGAGAACCTTACACAGGAAAGCACTGTGTACATAGGAAAGAAACCGACAATGAACTATGTATTGGCTGTTGTAACGCAGATGAACAACGGGGTTCCAGGAGTTGTGATAAAGGCGAGGGGAAACTCGACATCAAAGGCTGTTGATGTCATTGAAATAACAAGGAACAGGTTTGTCCCGGCAATAAAGGACCCAAGCGGCCCAGGAATCAACATAAAGTCTGAAGAGTTAACAAACGAGGACGGAACAAGGTCGAAGATAAGCTCGATACAGATTATTATAAAGAAGTAGGAAAACTATTCAATTACTTAGTTAAACACTTAGCCTTTATTTGTATATTGAAATTTAAATCCTTTTTTTGACCATTATATCTAATTGCAAAGAGATCCGCTATTGTACATCATGTGGCTGTTAACTCCGGTATCGTAACTACCACTAAAGTCGTGGAATTGCTGCCATTTTTGTTGTAGTAGGTTTCCCATATATACAAATTATAAAATTTTTCACCAAGTGGTGTAGAATTATGTATTAGGTTTC
>JASHUQ010000085.1 GCA_030039935.1 Microcaldota archaeon | reverse complement strand
GTTTCTACATTTAGGGGCACTGATTATGTGGCTCCAGATGTGGCTGGCACAGGTGCGATAGCTGCAATACACATAATCGCGCGGGAAACCTTATTTCTTCTTAGGACAGAATCTATATCAGAATTCATTCATATGCAAAGGCCGCAAAGCTCTCTTGTTGGGGAAAGTTTTTACCAGCAAAGCGAATGACTAGAGATATATATAAATAGGTTATCGCCAGAATCATTATGTCTATTTTTATGTGATAATATGAGTCAGTTTGGAGTGCAGCTACATTCGAAGTCCCGCACAAAGAGCTCCGGCAATGGGAAAAGAAGAATAAAGCTGAGAGACAAGAGGAGAAGCGAGATAGGAAGCTATTTTTCTTCGACAAAAATGTCAGAGAACAATGTGGTGAAAAAGGTAAGACGGCGCGGAGGAAGCGTATCTTCTGTCCTAAAGAGCGCCGGCTTTGCCAACCTTCTCACAAAAGATGGATACAAGAAAGTCAAGATAAAGGGAGTTCTTGAATCAAAGGACAACAGGAACTTCGCTCGACAGAACATAATAACAAAAGGAACGATAATAACCACCGATCTTGGAAAGGCGCAGGTTCTAAACAGGCCTGGAAGGGAGGGAAGCATAAACGCAAGGCTTATTTGAAAGTGAGCGCATATGTCTGCTGTTGTTTACGAAGTAGATCATAAGGATGTTGAGCCCCTCAAGAAACTTCTCGAATACGATCCGTATCTTGACAAGAGCCTTGACGAGAACATGCTCAAGAACCTTTCAAACGACAGGCTTGCAAACATAATATTCGCGAGGCAGGCATACGACCTAAGGATTGGAGGCGCATTCGGAATACACAACGAAAAATACTATCTTTACATAAAGGCTAACGACGATTTCCTAAAGGGAGCAGACGAAAAGCTAAAGAAAAACTTCGGAAGCATAAAACGGGCGTCAAAGGAAGATGAGGAAAGGGTAATAAAGGCAATTGAAGATGAAGAGAACAGGGCAAATGCCGGGATAGGCTCCATATTTGGTGGTTGAATAAATCTGATAAGCTCCATGGATCTGTCGAGGGACCAGATCAACAGAATCTTTGAGATTGCAGAGAGCATAAAAAGCGGAAAAGAGAAGATAGCGCTCAAGGAGCATGCGGTCCTCGCGCTCCTTTTTGAAAAACCCTCAACAAGGACAAGGCTCTCTTTCGAGGTTGCAATGGCGCAGCTCGGCGGGCAGGCGGTTTACATGTATTCTGAGACAACGCAAATGGAGAGGGGAGAAACAATAGTTGATACTGCAAAGCTATTGGGAAGCTACTGCGATTTTATAGCTGCGCGGCTGTACAACCATTCCGACATAATAGAAATAGCGAACAACTCTGGTATTCCGGTTATAAACGCGCTTACTGATCTAGAGCACCCGACGCAGTCGCTCGCAGATGCATACACCATATTACAGCATTTCAATAATCTGCGCGACGTTAAGATCGCTTTTATGGGGGACATCGCATCAAACATGGCAAACTCACTTATGATAACAGCAGCAAAGCTAGGCGCAGAAGTCGCGCTTGTCGGGCCTTATGAAAAATATCCTCCCAACAGCTTTTACCTCAACCACGCGAGGGAATACAGCAAGGTTTACTACTATTCATCAATAGAGGAGGGGCTTGCAGACGCAGACATTGTCTATACAGATACGTTTGTCAGCATGGGGCAGGAGCACGAGGCAGAGAAGAGAAGGAATCTCTTCTCGCAATACCAGCTCAATGAGAAGAATCTTTCATACGCATCGCACGATGCACTAGTAATGCACTGCCTTCCTGCCCATAGAGGGGAAGAGATAACCACACAGGTGATAGATGGGCCTAGAAGCATAGTGTGGGAGCAGGCAAGGAATTCCCTTCTAATAAACAAGGCCATAATACTCTTTTTGTCTGAGAGAAGATAAGTATATATTATTAATCAGTTATTTTCTAATATGGACCTTCTAGCAAAAGTAGGGATTATCGCAATTATTCTGATAATAATATTCAGTATAGTATACGTTGCATTCAGATATGTTGTGCCGAGCGGCCCCCTCACATCTCAAGAAGCGCAGCAGCTTGTGCAGCACGACATAGGCCTTAATTATCCAAACGCTACCATAATAATAACCAACGTATCACAGTCGACAACGCCCCAGAACAGCTGGAACATGTTTGTCACTCTTGTATTCAATGCAACTAGGCCTTGCCCTACATTGTACCAAGAAGAGGTCAATTACCCGGCATTCAACTTTGTGCTATCCTCTACAAATCTTTATACGCAGAACTGTGTGGTATACGGGCTTTCAAACACATCACTACAATATTACTCATATCAGATATCATCCCCGTACGTAGCCATAGCAAGATCGTACAACCTTTCTTATCCGTCGATTGTTAACTATGTAAATGCATATGGATACAACAACACGAACGTCTATGCAAAGAGATATGTAAGTTATGTTATAGAACCGAGCAACAAAACGGTCTACAATGTCTGGATAGTAAATTACACAGCGCCAAAGGCATCGTATTCGCAGTTCGTTGTGCTCAATTCCACAGGCTCCATAATCTACAATTACACAAAATAGACCAAAAGTTCATGAAAATTCATTGGAACATAGTATATTAGCATATATTTAGATAAAATATTTTTATTCCAGTAAACAAAATTTATCTAATTTTACACATCAGAAATCAGAGTTTTGTGCAAAAATTTAAAACTACTACTATCAAATCAAATAGCACAAGGCTTTTAAAGCTTATTAGTTAATCTAAAAGTAGGCGATACGATGAGCGACCTTGTAAACGACCTATTGGGACAACAAAGAAATGACAGCAGTGGTAATGCTGACATGTTTGACAGCACGCAGATAAAGATTGTTACGGCTGGATTCGGAGGAGCTGGCTGCAACATGGTAAACAGGCTTATTAAATCTGGGGTAAAAGGGACAGAGTTTATAGCTGTCAACACAGATGCGCAGCACTTCAAGATAATTGATGACAAGATCAAGAAGATACTTATTGGAAAGAACCTAACCAGGGGATTGGGAGCAGGCGGAAGCCCCGAGACCGGAGCAAAGGCTGCAGAGGTTGATAGAAACCTGATAGAAGAGGTGTTCTCTGGATCACAGCTTGTCTTTATGTGCGGAGGGATGGGAGGAGGTACAGGAACAGGATCTATGCCAGTTGCTGCTCAGATAGCAAAGGAGCAGGGGGCCATTGTTGTTGCAATGGTGACCTATCCATTCGATCTTGAAAGAGTGAGAAAGACCAAGGCAGAGGACGGAATACAAAAACTAAGGAAGTTCTGCGACAGCGTAATAATCCTTGACAACAACCGTCTTGTCAAGCTTGTGCCAAACCTTCCTATGAACGAGGCGTTCGCGCTTGCAGACTCTGTTCTTGCAAAGGCGATAGGAGGCCTTGTATGGACAATCACGCAGCCAAGCATGATAAACATTGATTTTGCTGATGTTAGGAGCATAATGGTAGGAGGAGGAGTGGGATTCATTGCTGTTGGAACAGGAAAGGGAACAGACAAGGTTACATCTGCAGCTGAGGGAGTTCTCAAGAACAGGCTGCTTGATGTTGATTATGAAGGAGCAACAGGTGCTCTTGTGCACATATCTGGTGGATCATCGCTTACAATAGGAGACGCTATAAAGGCTGGAGAGATAATCACTGACAGAATGGACCAGAAGGCAAATGTCAAGTGGGGCGCCAGAATAATCCCAGGATATGAGGACCAACTCGAAATAGTTGCAATAGTAACTGGAGTCAAGGGAGCGAGCATAGTAGGAAGATTGGAAGAGAAAAGACAGGAACCGTACCAGGACCTTGAAATGATTGGCTAACCACATTTATATTAAAGTGGTATAATGTTGGCAGATCCAAACAAAGAGGAATTTGTAGCTAGGCTAGCTGTGGTTGGCGTAGGAGGGCAGGGATGCAATCTTGTTAACAGATTGTACAATACGGGAATAAAGAGCGCAGCGACAATATCGGTTAATACAGATGCAAAGCACCTTGGAATAGTCAATGCTGACAAGAAGATGCTCATAGGAAAGAACATAACGCACGGATTGGGAGCAGGAGGTTTCCCAGAAGTGGCAGAGAAGTGCGCCGATGCAAGCAGAAAAGAGCTTCAGGAAGTGCTGGATGGCTATGACATGGTATTCATTGCTGCTGGAATGGGAGGGGGTACAGGAGGAGGGGCAGCTCCAGTTATAGCAAGCATTGCAAGGGAGCTTGGTGCGCTGGTTGTGGGCTTTGTTACATATCCATTCGCTTTGGAAAGGAGCAGGAAGAACAAGGCAGACTGGTCATTGCAGCAATTGGCAAAGAGCGCTGACACAACAATAATAGTTGAGAACGATAGGCTTCTATCTTATGCGCCAAACCTTCCAATGGAACGCGCATTCGAGCTTGTTGACAGCATTGCGGTCAATGCAATAAAGGGCATATCAGACACAATAATGCTTCCAAGTCTGATAAACCTTGATTTCGCTGATGTAAGAGCAGTGATGAGGGATGCTGGCACAGCTGTAATAAACATCGGATATGGAAATGGGCATGACAGAGTGGAGAAATCAATTAGGACAACGCTTAGCCACCCTCTTATGAACGTTGATCTTAATGGGGCAAAGAGCGCAATGGTCCATGTTGCTGGAGGGACAGCGCTTACTCTTGATGAGGCAACAAGGGTAGGAGAGGGAGTGACACAGGGGCTTGACGCCAAAGCGAATGTCATATTCGGAGCAAGGCTTATTCCTGAACTGCAGAACCAGATAAGGGTCATGTCAATAATAACTGGAGTGACGCCAAGGCTTGGGGTAGGAATGGAGAGAAGCACTGAGCAAATAGCATCCATGGACTTCAATATAGAGAACATTTACTGAATATCAAGATTTGCGCATCTTTACTGCCTTTATCGTTTCAGCCAGAACTATCTCTATTGCCTTTTCTATTGTTCTGTAATCCATACTCGGAAGATTAGACCTTGTTATAGGATGAACGCTCTGCATCTGTGTTACCATTCTGTGCGTCAAAGGTAAATGTATAAAACCAGCAATACGTATTCCGCTTTTGTTTGCAGTTTTCATCAAATTATAGAATACCTCATTGGAGACATATGTATCAGCTGAGAATGAGAATTCTGCCGGTATTCCATTCCTTTCCAGTCTTTTCTTTATTGATGTTAATGGAAGAGTAGATGAATACGCTAATGGGCCATCAGAAGTAATAGGCTCATCATATTCCTTGCCCTCTTTATCCCTGAAATAAAACCTGTTCAATGCAATTCTTTCAAGCATTATCATGCTCTTTGTTGCATATAGCCCAGTACCAACTATAGCGTCTGGCTTGTGTCTTTTTATCAGGCTCACTATTTTCCTTCCAGAGTCTTTGTGCTTGACCTGAATAACAGAGCCAATTATCTTAGCCCTGTTAATTGTAACTTTATCAAATTCTTTTACAAGAATTTCTGTTGGGTTCGTTTTATAGTTCAGGAATGGACCAAACCCAGTAAAAAGAACTTTCATAATATCATATTAACAGAAACATTAATAAATTAAACAAGGAAATGGTTTAGATGAAAGTGACGAGATGAGCGGAGAAGTTTCACTAATGCCAATGAAGGACTTGCGAGTTGGCAGATATGTTGT
>JASHUQ010000084.1 GCA_030039935.1 Microcaldota archaeon | reverse complement strand
CTCCAGCTATGAAAATAACTTTCTTGTCCTTGTTTGGATCAAACTTGAACTGGCCATTCGGTCCCTTTAGAATGAATGGATCGTCTATCTCCACTTCCATGAAGTGCGATTTTCCAATGTGGTCTCCATGTGTGGGATTTTTTATTATGAAGAACTCCATGTTAGTAGATGATGGATCAGATGCTATGGAAAGCGCCCTTGCAACGTGCCTTTCTCCTGTTGTCTTGTCTATTCCAGAGATCATCATGAACATTCCAGGATCGAAGGGACTCGGACCGCCTTCCTCTGGCTTGAACCCTATTATCACGACTTCTGGAGTCTCGTCTATTATCTCTGATACAAAATACTTCCTCTCAACAATAGGATAGTTAGCCATTTAATCAACTAGATCAATTTTTCCTGGAAAGATTCGTGCACGAGTCTTGAATATTGTTCTGGTATCTTGTTTACAAAGAGCTTTGCGCCCTTGTTTTTTATATAAGATGGAAAGCTTATATTCTTTCCTGAGACAAGAGAACCAGCAAGCTCTTTTGGTGTAGCAAACCTTGGCTTTTCGACCGAGAAAAGCCTGTCGTTCTCGATGAGTATGTGCATCGCATTGCTGTGGGAATTCAAGAAAGCGGCGCATGCGCTTTCCATGAATATGCTTGGGCCTTTTACAATCACAGATTCCCTTTTTGCATTCCTTATCATGAAGCAGATTATTCCGTGTTTCTCTGAAATATTCTGCGTTGATATGGTTGAAGGGAAGCCTTCATGTTCAAGGACAGATTCCATGCCATTCCTAAGCCTCTTCAGCTGCTGCCAGAGTATATCCTCTGTTATGTCTGGCATGTTGAAAACAAGAAGATAAAGATCAAGGCCCGTCTTTCTTTTTATTCCGCTTATGAACTCCTTTGATTCCTTGTCAGAATATCCTTTTGCCATAAACGCGCTTGCCTTCGGCTCTCTTATGAATCTTCTTGATACAAGCATGAGCCTTGCAAGAGATGCATCTGATACATTCGCCGCTACGTTCCTGTTCCTGTCTGTTGGGTCTACTACAATTATATTCTTGTTGAATCTGCTCTTGAGCTCTTTTATATTCTGGATATCCTTTCCTTTGTTAAGCGGATCTATTACAACAGGAACCGTTGTGCTTGAAAAATGCTCTATCGCATTTATGAATGATCCGTAATGATAAACAAGGAGCTCGCACAAATATCCAGAGAATCCCTCTATCCTTGCTTCAGCTCCATAGATATTGTTCGCATTAAGGAACGTCTTCATTATTCTTACATCGTCCCTCTGCTTCTTCGAAAGCTTTGCATTTACGAATTCGTTGTGCAGCTGCGTCCTGTCAACCGCGCTTCCCATCTCAGAGGCATTGCTTATCTTGAATGCTGGGACTATATCAGCAGCAATGTTTTCATTCTTTAATAAAACTTTTACATACGGATGTTCTGCATATTTTATTATGAAAGACTCGTTTTGGCCTTTTTTTACAATTCCTTTTCCGTATTTGAGTCCTAGTTCCTCCATTTTCCTCTCTTCCATGCTCTTAGGAAAGAGGAGGAATATGTCTATGTCTGAACTCCCTCTTATCTGCGTTCCTCTTGCTACGGATCCAACCAGAACGATCTCAACGTTCTTTGGTACAACTGACTTGAGCCTGCCCATAAGCTCATTGGAATAAAAGGTTGCCGCCTTCATCTCCTTCTCAGTCGGCTTCACCAGTTTCAGCACTTCGTTCGCTATTCTTTCTATGAGCGCCCTCTTGCTAGGAGTGATTGATGGCCTTGCTTGCTTCATAGAATCAATAACAATATAATAATAAACCTTAAATACTCATAACGTTTTACGGGCTCGTAGTATAGTAGTAAAATACCCCGTTCGCAACGGGGAGTCGCGGGCGCGCTTCCCGCCGAGTCCATAAGTTTTTAATTATTATTAGAGACTAGCAGTTTATGTTGGTCATTCCTATAGTTGTGCTCGCCGCTGTTTTCATACTGATAGCAATAAGAAGAATAGGGAGAATAAGGCTAGAGATATGGCAGATAATACTTGCTGGTGCACTTATAGTTCTTCTTACAGGCCAAATAAGCCCAAGCACCGCATTCTACTCGATAAACTTTGAAGTGATATTCTTTCTCTTAGGAATGTTCATTATAGGATCCGCCCTTGAAAAGAGCAACTACCTGGTTTTTCTTTCTCAAAAGATATTCAAGAAGGCAAGGTCCACGGAAATGCTTCTATTGATGGTCATACTAGCAACAGGGCTTTTGTCCGCATTCATGGACAACGACGGGCTTGCCATACTCGGTTCTCCATTCATAATATACATTGCAATGAAGTCAAACATAAGGATAAAGCCAATACTCCTGGCATTTGCATTCGCGATTACAATAGGAAGCGTTGTTACTCCTATAGGAAATCCGCAGAACCTTATAATTGCAACAGAGGCGCCGTCATACCTTCATATAAGCTCATTTGTGACATTTGCAAGGTATTTCCTTATTCCAACAATAATCAACTTATTTATAGTATATCTTGTCTTCAGATTCATATACAGAAAAGAGTTCAACAAAGATAGAAAAGTATCGTTCAAGTCGGAAAAAGTGTCTGACAAAAGGCTTGCCCTCATTGTAAAGATATCAATCTTAGTTCTAATCGCTCTGGTCTTTGCTGATGTTGTTGCAAACCTCTTCTTTTCAAGCTCTGGAATAGCATTTGTCTACATAGCTCTGCTTTCCGCGCTCCCTGTCGTTCTGCTCAGCAATAGAAGGATAGAGATATTGAAGAACGTTGACTGGTCCACTCTTGTATTTTTCATATCGATGTTCGTTCTTATTGAAAGCGTCTGGCTTTCTGGATTCTTCCAGTACATATTCTCGGCTCTGAGCGTTGACATTACCTCAATTCCATCGATATTCACAATAAGCATAGTATTGAGCCAGTTCATTTCAAATGTTCCTCTTGCGACATTGTATGTCAAGCTTCTCAATTCGATCAGCGCACCAATGGCAAGCTACATGGCTCTTGCTGTTGCAAGCACAATAGCCGGCAACCTTACAATCTTAGGAGCTGCGAGCAACGTGATAATAATACACAAGACTGAGAAAATGCACAAGGATTCGATAACATTCCTTGATTTTGTAAAAATAGGAATCCCAATAACAATACTCACAGCAATTGTCTACTTTGCATTCATAATAATATAATAATTGGACGTCTGTCCCACAGGATTATTACTATGGAGTGTCGTTTGCAACAGTGTCTATGAACTGTGTCTCATTCACCAAAGAGCCAGGATTCTCGTACACAAGCGCAATCGCCACATTACGGTTCTTCTATCCATAAACTGTCTGGAAAGTTGTTGTCGAATTGGTGTATTCTCCGTAAGTGTAATCCAGCCCATTGTACGTACCAGGATTGACCACTACCGGTGTTGTTGTGTTTACAAAGAAGTTAAGCGAGTCTCCAACATCCTGTGCAATTGACTGTGTATTGTTTGT
>JASHUQ010000083.1 GCA_030039935.1 Microcaldota archaeon | reverse complement strand
GCATGTCATTCAGCTTTTTTGTATTCCTTTCCCCATGCAAAACTCTTCCTCAGAGGGAAATCTACCCCGTTCCAAAGCTCGAGGAGGAGCCTTTTGTTCTCTTTTCCTTTTATCTTTATCCCGAACATCTCGTACATTTCCCTTTCATACCAGTCCGCAGCTTTGTAGACATTTATTACAGAATCTATTTCAGGGCTTTCGGGCTTGAGCTTCACTTTTATTATCTCATCTGTCTTTTCCTTGATATTGTAGATAAGATAAACTACCTCTAAATGGTCCACATAATCTATTGCTGTTATTTTCTTGAGGTAGTCAAAACCTTTTTCCTTCATATCTTCGCAGGTTTTCACTAAGTCCTCTGCTCGTATTTCCATCAATTCTACCACGTATTTTCTCTTGCAATCTCATCAGCGCCATGAAAAGGTTTTCCGGCTTTGGCGGGCAACCGGCAACGTATATGTCTACTGGAAGAACCTGGTCTATTCCCTTTATTATATTGTAGCTCTCCCACCACGGCCCTCCGGATGTTGCGCATTCTCCATAGGCTATAACATAGCTTGGCTTTGACATTTGCTCATAAAGCCTTTTCACATTCGGCACTATTGATTTTGTTACCCAGCCCGCAACTATCATAACATCGCATTGCCTTGGTGTTCCCCTGAACATAAGATAGCCCTTCCTCTCTGCATCAATCCTTGCGGCGCCAAAGTCCATAAGCTCCATAGCGCAGCATGCAAGGCCGAACTGAAGAGGCCAGAGAGAGTTGGACCTGCCCCATTTCAGAATCCCTTTTGAAAACGCCTTTGTTGCATCGCTCAGTTTTGCGAACATTGCTGGAACATATTCTTTCCTATAGCTTTTCATAGACTCGATTGTAAGCTTGCTCATCTCCTGCTCGGCATTGAGGAACTGCTCCTTTGTGTAGGGAGTATTGTGCGGTGCTTTTTCCATTATTTCGCTATCAGACATTCTTACCACGTATAAATTTGTAGCCAACAAGCGCGAAGAGCAAGGATATTACTGCAAGCCCAATAATTAATATATTGCTGTTAAGGCTTATCGACCTTGCAGAAGAAGACCAGAATACCAGTATCATTGACACAACCTCAAATGGGATGAATATGAGGAAAAACGGGAGATAGTCGTTTATCACATCCCTGTTTGCCCCTATTGTTGCAGCTGCGCTTTCGTATGGCGCGTTCTTTACTGGGTTTGCCGGTATGTTTCTCCTGAGCAATTTCGCAGTAAGAAGAAATGAATACGGGACGAATATCGCAACTATGACGAAGAAAACAAGAGCAATGTAATTGTAGAGCAGATACACACCATTATTATATAAGACAAACCATATTTTATTTATTGCTGTTTTTATCTTAATAGACCAGATTCCATGCCGTGCATAGTGTACTCAAAGGACAACACAACATCGAGAAACATCGCGAATTCAATTATGAATATTGTAGAATTTGAGGAGAAAGAGAAAGTTAATGGATTAAGAACGTTCAAACACAGGAACATAGAGCTCCTTGAGCTCGATTCCGGAATTCTTGCCTGTGATTTCATTGATGAAATCATAAAAACAGATTTCTTTGTTTTTGTTTGCAGCCACAGGAGCGAGAAGGGGATTCCATCGCTTACTGCACACCCGGAAGGAAACTGGGCAAATGAGGCAAAGCTCGGAGGAAAGCCAAAGAGCCTCGGCTTTGCATCTCCATTGGAAATGCGCAGCGTTCTTCTTATGTTGAAAAAGAACAACTGGGCGGGATTTCCTGTAACTTATGAGGCAACGCACCACGGCCCTCTGCTAAAAACACCGTCGTTCTTTGTAGAAGTAGGCGGAAACGAGGAGATCCTGAAAAGCGCAAAACATTCTGAGATTGTTGCAAAATCTGTCATCGAATCGATTCTTGAAAACGATGCTGATGGTGGAGCAAGCGTTGTCGTTGGGTTTGGGTGCCTTCATTATCCAGATAAATTTACAAGGCTCGCCCTTGAAAAGAGGTATGCATTTTCGCACATAATGCCAAAATATTATATAGATGAATTAGATATGGTTTCACAGGCAGTAACTAGATCTTCTATAAAACCAGAAAAGGCGGTGATAGAATGGAAGGGCATAAAGTCTGAGCAAAGGGCAAAATTAATAGATGAATTAAACAATGTTGGTTTGGACTATGAAAAGGTTTAGCATATTGTTTGTTGTTTTGATATCAACATCGTTATTTGGCACGCTTGCTTTTGGCCAGTACTGGTTCCAGACAGGGGCGAAAAGCGGAATAGGATCTTCGCAGAATAACGGGGCAAGCGTTTACATAGAGACAGTCGAGCCATTGAACACAAGCTATGGCTCATTCGGATTTTGGATAGGGGAGGATCTTGACAATGGCGCTTTCCTCCAGGTGGGATACGAAATCCCGAATTCTAGCGGATATTACCCAACATATTGCAACATGTATGGCTGCAATGGAAGCACGTTCCTAAAAGCAGGGTATGCTACTTGGTTCTGGGAGTATTTCCCATCAGGATATTCTGGGAGCAAATTCTACGGAGGAATAGGCACAAACGATTCCACTGGGGCGAATGGAACAATGAATAGGTACTGGTTTGAATCAAACGGAGATATATGGGATGTTTATTTCAATGACCAGCTTATTGGAAGTGTTAATCTAAATACGCAGGAATCCGGCAGCGGATATCCAAACGCATATGCTGAGCTTGCGGACACAGACACAGATAACGTACAGCTCAGTCCTGTGATTTTCAAAAACATATCTGTCTACAAGGATGGCCAGTTTACATTATCTCCAAGCGGATATTCCTACATTGGATACGGGGTTAGCAGCGCCACAAGCCTGGAGAACCCCTATGGAGTGAAAGAGGTGTCAAGCCTTGCTGACTACTTTGAGGTCGGATCTGGGATACCGTATACTCCAAACAACACAGTTTTATGGACCAATATTTATCATCTTGCCGTTGTCTCGAAGTATGGAAATGCTACAGGAAGCGGATACTATTCAACATTCTCAAGGGCAAATTTCACGATACAGAAATATGTTTACATAACGCCATATGAAAGAGAATCGTTTTCTGGCTGGGTTGGTACCGGATTTGGCTCTTATACCGGAGCATCAAACTTTGCGCAGGCCACCATAAACACTAATGAGACCGAAACCGCAACTTGGAAAATGCAGTATTATGTGAACGTAAACCAGCAGTATGGAAATGCGACTGGCGGCGGTTGGTATTTCGCAAATACCACAGCAACCGTAAGCATGCCTTCAAACATTGTTAACATAGCCAATGGAACAAGGGAGGTATTCCAAGGATGGAGCAATGGTGATTCAGCAAAAACTTTCCAGTTTACAGTAACATCTCCGATAAACATTTCGGCAAATTGGCAAAAGCAGTACTACATTAACTTGTCAACCCCATATGGAACAGCAAAAGGCTCCGGATGGCTAGACTCTGGAAGCAGGGCAAACATATCGCTTAATGAGCAGTATCTAAATG
>JASHUQ010000082.1 GCA_030039935.1 Microcaldota archaeon | reverse complement strand
AGAACTGGTCGCCTTGCCAGCGTGTAACCCACGCTGGCACTGTTTCTTCCAGATCTAAAGATCTGATTTTGCTGTCTAATTTTCTCCTTGTAGCAATGAAAAGCATAAATTAAATACCTATTTGTGCATAAAACAAATACACGTGTTCTGATGCCAAAAGAAAAAGCGATAAGGGAGCTAGAAGACCTGCCAGGAATAGGGCCGACAACTGCAGAAAAACTGAGAAATGCCGGGATAGACACCCTTGACAAGATTGCAACATCATTCGCAGCAACGCTTAGCGAGGTATCTGGAATCAGCAACGACGCCGCAAAGAAGGCGATATCTGCAGCGCAGGAGGCTACAACTCTCAACGTCGAAAGTGCAAAGTCGCTTTTGAAAAGAAGAGAGGACATAGGGAAAATATCAACAGGATCAAAAGATTTAGATGAATTAATCGGAGGCGGGATAGAAACTGATGCCATTACAGAAGTTTATGGAAGATTTGCAAGCGGCAAGACGCAGCTGGGGTTCCAGCTTGCAGTGAATGTGCAGCTGCCGAGGAAAGAGGGCGGGCTGGATGGAAGCGCACTTATAATAGATACAGAGGGTACATTCAGGCCAGAAAGGATATCTGGAATAGCAAAAAAGGCCGGAATGGATTCAGAAAAAGTTCTTGAAAACATATCTGTTTTCAGGGCGTTGTCGTCTGACCAGCAGATGCTTGCCATAGAAAGGGCAGACAAGCTGATACAAGAGAAGAACATAAGATTGATAATAGTAGATTCGCTTACATCTTTGTTCAGGGCGGAGTTCCTTGGAAGGGGAGCACTGAATGAAAGGCAGCAAAAGCTCAATTCGCACATACATAGGCTTGCAATCCTTGCGAACAAATACAACATAGCGATCTTTGTTACAAACCAGGTAATGGACAACCCGGGATTGATGTTCGGAGATCCGACTACACCTATAGGGGGAAACATTCTCGCTCATGCAGCCACAACAATGCTCTACATAAGAAAAAGCAAGGAAGACAAAAGAATAGTCAGGCTAGTAGATTCGCCGAACATGCCAGAGGGTGAATGTGTCATAAAGATAACCCAAGACGGGATAAAGGATTGACTGTGGTTTTATGCTGTTTTTGATAGGGACCGGGTTGTCCTATAACGATATGTCACTGAGCTCTATAGAAATATGCAAAAGTTGTGACGTGTACATAGAGAGATATACATCCTATGTTAATGATAAGAAAATAGAATTCATCGAAAGGCAAATTGGGAAAAGCATAACCGTGCTTTCAAGAAGCGACCTGGAAGAAAACCTTAATGAGATAGTTAAGCTTGCGAAAGGCAGGAAGATTGCAATTCTTGTTGGCGGAGATCCGCTTACAGCAACCACGCACAAGATTATCTTCAGCGAGGCTGCAAAGCAAGGGGTTGAAACAAAAATCTATCATTCAAGCTCAATAATATCTGCTGCGATAGGGGAGAGCGGCCTGGATTTCTATAGGTTTGGGCAAATATGCACCATATCCAGATGGAGCGACAAGTACAAGCCGGTTTCCTTCTACGAAACTATAGAAAGGAACTTCAGAAACGATCTTCATTCAATAGTCTTGCTGGATTACGACCCAAAACAAGAGAAATCGCTTGACATAAATGACGCTATAGAGATACTTGAAAAAGCTGAAGCACATTATAAAAAAGGAGTTATAAATGAAACAACAAGAATATTTGTGATACATAATATATCTATGGATGGCGAAGAAAAGCACTTTACAAGGCTGAAACAGGCAAAAGGGCTTAGCCTAGGAAATGGAATGACTCTAATAATTGTGCCGTCAAAAATCACAGATGTAGAAAAAGAGACAATAGCTTCTCTTTACGAGGTGTGATGTTGCTCTACATAAAACACAACCAAAAGGAAAACACAATATACTCTGAAGACCAGTCTACAATAGACATACTGAAAAATGGGAATTTCGGTGAAATAAAGCACAATAGGATTTACCTGTCAATAGAGGAGGCGCTTTACATTCTGGATGTAAGGAATGCAGAATGCGCTGATGACCAAACAGGCCACAGGATAGGGTTTAACGACCTTGCGCAGAAGTTCATTGGCTACAGCAAGCTAATAGCTAGATATTTCACATACAAAGATTGGAGGGATAGGGGGCTTATAATAAAAAATGCCGGACAAACAAAAGGGAATTCAAAAACACAGGTCAAAAAATATCCTGCTGCGCAGATAAGACTCAAAGGATTTGAAATGGAAGTAATTTTCTTCCACGAAGACATGACAACCATTGTAGATGATTCAAAAAACAGCAAAAAGATATACGATGACCTTTGGTTCGGCCAATACGGAACATATAAAATGGGAGACAGAGGCATACTCAACAAGTTAGACATATTCGAGACGATTTTTCTTATCAGGAATAATGTATTGAGGGTAAACAACTACGTACAAAAGGAAATATTGGATATAGCAAGAAAGAGGAGGTCGGATTTCCAAAAACTGTATGATGTTTATAGGGACTGGAGAGAAAAGGGATACGTTGTCAAAACCGGATTCAAATTCGGTACGCATTTCAGGATATACTTTCCCGGAGCAAAGCCGGTAAGAAACGACCCATCGTGGATACATTCAAAGCACGTGATACAGGTTTTCCCAAGAGATGTAAAAATGCTGATATCAGAATGGGCGAGGGCGATAAGGGTGGCGCATTCTGTCAGGAAAACATTCATACTTGCGATACCCGGAACAAGCAGGAAGAAAAATATGTCTATTGATTTTGTACTTTATCATAGGAAAGGAAAGGGGATAGAGACCCCCCAGCAAAACAGCCCAAGGTATGCAATGCTTTCCATAGGAGAGGATGAATACATAGGGGGGAGCGAGCTATCAACAATAATAAACGAGGCCAGGTCGCAGAAGCTCGAGCTCATAATAGCAATAGCAGACAGAGAAACAGCTGTTACATAC
>JASHUQ010000081.1 GCA_030039935.1 Microcaldota archaeon | reverse complement strand
GTGTAAGTGAAAAAGGGTTCGCGAAAGCCGAGGCGCTGGCTAATGAAAAAACCGCACTCAAGGAGCGCTTGCGTAGAAAGGAGGAAGCGCGTGTTCCAATTTCAGTAAATCGAAGATCATCAATGGATATAGTGGAGCCAGCGTTGCCTGCCGCAAAACAGAAAGACAGGTTTGTATAGTAAAGCGCAAAGATTTGGCTGAGCAGTGACTGCTCTTTAAAAAATGGACGTTATCCAAATGTCTTGAAAAGCTTAAATATTCCAAGTTGTATATCATATCATGGCTAGGCTAAAAGAGAAAGCCGAAGAGAGCGCTGAAATCAAAAACGCCCTTATGAAAGAGCTCAGGAGCTCTTTTGCAGCAACTGTGGCAATTGTCACAGTTGGAGCCTCTGGCAGTGCTTTTTATGTTTGTACTCCTGAAGGCAGAGCGCTAGCTGATGAAATGAGAAGTTTGGATGCGGAAAGGCGTAGGCGAAAACCCCAAAAACCAGAGCAATCAACAGCTTCCCGCGCGCCAACACAGGAAGAAACAGCACGAAACCAGTTGATATGGCAGGGACTTAGGGAGGAGAAAGAGGCGGGCCTTTTTAGCATTGGAGAAAAGCGCGCCATAAGGGAAAGATACCGCGCAATGGGCATAAATCTAGAAGAATACCAGCGATTGTAGAAATTCTAATTTATTTCAAAAATTTCCATAGAGAGGGAAGGTTAGACCCGATCTGCTTACGACGGAGGCTAAAAAAGGCATAAATATCTAGAAAAAGGTAGCCTTAGCATGGGTGAACTAAAGTATAGATCAGGCCAGCAGACAAATGACGATACCTCTGTTTTACTTAGAGCGACAGATTATGATGCTAGAGACTTACATCATAGCAACCGCGGCTCAATTCGTACACTCTGGTATGGGATGCTTAGGCATAACACCGAAACTGTTGATAGGCTTCTAGCCAAAGCTAATCATGATGCGCAAGCTGAGGCGCTTACTCGAGTTCTCACTGATAAAAACTTTGGGAGTGAGTTAAAGACTCCCAAAGAAAGATATGACTATCATATAGCTCTTGCTTCAAAGGTGCGGGAACTTCCTTTCACTGAGGCTGATGATGCATTGCTTCGCAGGCCAGTCATAGTTGCAGAGCTCGCCAGAGCCGCAGCTGAGGCCACTTCAGTGTTTGGTAACCCAGATGTGTCTAAAAAACTGGTTGCAGAGGCAATGGGCATAGCAATCAAGAATCCAGGGTCCATAGTAGAGGATGAGCATAAGACAGCAACAACGCTGGAAAGAGAGCTGACAAGACACGGCATGATATCAGAAGCGAAAGTCATAAGACACGCCCTGAAAAAGTATCGTAAAAGCAGGTTTCCTGGGCAAAGTGCAAGAGTGCATAAAGAACCTTTAAATGAGCAGATACATCCTAAGGCTGAAACAATAGTTCCGCTCAGCGAGGAACAGATAAGATTGAAACATGAGAGCGAACTGAGAACCGCGAGGACTAAAGCCATACAAAAATTTGTTGGTGACTATCATTTTGAGAACCGCACTGTAGATTTCTCGATGAGCAAAGCCGCATTGGTCGGAATTGCGCTTGCCTCACCATTCCTTCTCATTGGAGGGGCATATATGGCAAACGATGTATCATTATACCTTGAGTACGGATATAATCCAGCAAAAGGCATAGATCCATTTGTAGGGGTTCCAATACCAATAGCTTTTCTGTCTATGGGCGCAATCATAATTGCAACGGCTCTGCTTTTGAAAAAATCCGATGAAATAGGGTTGTTTGTATCTATAAATGATGACGAGTTTTTGGCATCGGCCAATCCAGGAGCAGGCGCACTTCCTGCAGGTAGTGCTCCATTTAAACTTGTTGATCTAGATAACAGATCAAACAAGGAACTGCGCGCTCGCCTAGCTACATATATACCCGCATGCAATGTGGTTACAGGGCATGTGCCAGGCCACTGGGAAGATGAAACAAGACCTCCATATAGTTATGAACAAGATTACAATGCTGCCATAGGAGACCGCGCACGACTCATAGTAACAAGAACACGCTGGGTTGGCCCTACAGATTTGCGTTGTGGCACGCCACTATCTTTTTCTAGCAAGGCGCTTGTTTCTGAGGCACAGGATGGCGCATTTGTGACTATCCTCCGTCTGCAGTGCCAAATACATGATAAGGGAAGCAAGGTTGTTAATCTATTTCTGCCATCACTGGTAGCTAAACAGTAGCACATCTGCCTATTCATCCAGATAGAGAGAAAGGCGGCAGAGGGAATGTGTGACGTCGAAGTGCTATATAGAAAGCATAAATATCTGAAAAGCTTAGAGTTCTACATGCAAAAAGAAAGGCCAAATTCGCATAACCTTGGCGATATGCTTAGAGCCACTTCATCTGTTATGGCTTATATGGGAATTGCACAGGCTATAGAGCCACAAGTAACCTCTGCACCTAATTCAAAAACAGTCCAAGCACTGGTAACAGCAAACGACGCTATTAGAATTCCTATGCTTGTGGAAAAAGAGAGATTTCCTAAAGTTGCAAAGCTTGCGGTAGTCGGTGTTGCAGTAGAAACTGCGATAATTTCATTTGGGGTATACGCTGCACGAAGTATCGGGGCTTCTGCTTGGCAGGGTGCTGGGCTTGCTGGGCTTTTCAGCCTAATAACAGGCATACTTCCTGGGAGCCTTATTCTCACCAACGCGATAATAAACAGACCTAATAAAGGAAAATTCGATAGTTATGATGACAAGGATATGATTGATGGCGCAATGCGGAAAACAGGCATTAAAGATCCTCCAACGTTGCTAGACATAAGCAAACGAAGCAAGGAGGCCAAAGGCATACGCGCGTTGCTCACGAAAATCGACAGAGCAGGGTGCAGGGGCGTGTCCCATATTCCCGGATACTACTACCAACCTACCAGGGAAGTCGTCGTTAGACCAATATATGGTGATATATCTACTGGAACTGGGGATGCTCCCCTTAAAGGATTCGAAACTAGGGCTGTTGAAAAAGGACCACCTCGTTTCGTGCCAGCAAAGGACCTTCTATGTGCTTGGCCGACAAGGTTTTCTAGAAAAGCTGCAGTTTTCTCTTCAGACAGGAAAAGACCTGAAGAAATGTTAGTCTGTGTGATGGGAAGGTGCGTAAATGGGCATTGGAGCAACCTCATAACCTTCTATTATGACACCAAACATCCTGACGCCACTCAAGAGATCTGGAGACAACAGATACAGGTTATGGCTACTTCTTCAAATCCATAGTATACTGTGCTATTTGGATTATGTAGTTTAGCATCGATTCTTCTTTTTGCCATGCAAATATAGAATTAGAAACACGATCAGCGTTTTTTCTTTCTTGTTTTCAAATACAAGAATGAGAAAACTATTGCAGCCCAGAACAAAGTATCTATCGCTAATCCTAATGCATTAAAAGAGGCCGGTCCGCAGCTCTGCTGCGATGAGGCTGGACAATAAAAAGTTATTGCAACAAACGGATAGCCTCCTATTATGAAGTTGGAGGTTCCTGGGTTTGACAGGTCTATTCCTGAATATGGAATTGCATAAGAGAATATGGAAATGGAAAAACCCGCGATTAAAGATACAGCTATAAGAAATATTTTCATGCCATTATCCATGAGATAGGCTTGTCTCTAAATCATTAAATCCCTTGTTGGAGAAGAGAGAATACGGAAAGAGGACACTAGTAAGCTAAGAAAAGACTTAAATATCATTCTACATTATATTGGTGGAATGGACATTGAAGGCTATTAAGGCGGCACGAATGGCTATTGTGTGAAGAGATTTTTATGTTTGAGAACCTTAAGACCGGATGGGCGCTTGGAAAGCAGGTAAGGAAGCTTGTATTCAGTGATAAAGGGCTTGTCATATACCCAATTCTATCCGCCATAGTAATATTCATAGAGCTCTTCCTGATATTCGGATCTCTTGTATTTGCAGAATTCCTAAGCCCGAACAGCGTGGCAGACTGGCTTTTCGTGATAGGCATTTTTGCATTCTACCTCGTAAGCACGTTCACGGCAACGTACATACTGGTTGCGCTTCTCCTCTCTTTCAGGGCGTATGTAGATGGCAGCAAAATTACAATGAAGGATGCGTTCTCTCAGGCGTCAAAATATGCTGTTCTGATAT
>JASHUQ010000080.1 GCA_030039935.1 Microcaldota archaeon | reverse complement strand
AGCGGTTCTGTAAACTCATTGCCATAATTGAAGTATGCGATTCCATTGTCTGCATCATAATCCGCGGAAATAGTCCATACGCCTAGTTCCTGCGGTTGGTTGTATGCTGCTAAAGTGCATGTATCAAAGTCAAGATTGCCGCCTATGTTTGAATCCTTACCCAAAAGCGCGTTTGGGCCCGAACACTGTTCATTTGCAACTGCAAATCCAATAGCTATACCGCCATAATTAGAGCCGGAGGGAAATGGCGGCTCGCCCAAGAAATCCATTGTTGACGGGTTGCCTGCCAAGTCAGTAGAAAATTCAATATTAGTTTCCAATCCGTCCCAGTTTCCTGATGGGTGCTTGAAAGTAATGCCATTGCTTACAGTTACTGTACCGCTGGTTAGCTGATCCCACTTGGTTGTGTTCAAAGTTGTGCCAGAGAAGTTGTCATAGAAATTAAATTCATTCCAGCCATTGTCATATTGGCCATAGTATGTTTCTGGGCAGCCTGGAGAGCAGAACAGCTGCGGCGCTACGCCAACGGTTTTTCCATTGAATAGATTGGTTGACGTTGAGGCAAAGCCTATTGCAATCGCATTCACAGCTGTTGATGATCCATGTATGGATGGACCATATTTAATCCAGTAGAGTAAATCTGGATATGAGGAAAGGTCAGTAGCAGTATATTCAGATTGGTTTACGCCTTCAAGCCAGCTTGTTATGACTGTACCATTCTTGGTGTAGAAGAATTCAATGTTTTGAAGGTTTGCGGCAACATTTGTAGACCCCCAGAGCACATCGGGCGAAAGTGCTAGTGTTATTCCGATTTGCAAGCCATTCGCAGTACTATATTTCGCTGTGTTTTGCAGCGTTATATTCTCATAATAAAGGATTCCATATGGTATTGGAAGAACATCGAGCGTGTTAGACGTGCTCAGAATGCTTGTAAGGTCGCTTGCCGAGAATGTATATGTATTTGAAGATGATGTAAAGCTTGATGGAAGCTGGTAAGAGCAGGATCCTATTGCATTGCATTCCTGTGTTGTGCCATAGTATACAGCGCAGTTGTCCGAACTTGGCATGCAGCTTGCTGTCAGAGTTACTGTTGATCCCAATGTTACAGCATTGCCTGGGGACATGAGAAGCACAGGAGGTGTTATCACTCTAAGTATGTTGTTTCCTTGCAGGTTATTCAGCGTGTCAAGCCCATTGAATGTATAATAACCTGGGACTAATGATGTTGGTGTATTGTATGTGCAGCTTCCTGTACCTGTGCACTCTGTTGTGCTTCCCTGCTTGAGAGTGCACGGATCCTGCGAAGGCGTGCAGGTTGCCGTTACGCTCGCGCTGCTGCCATAATCTATTATATTGCTCGGCGACATTGTAACAACTGGGGCAACCTCTACAACATTGAGGACATTTTCAGTATGTACACCTGTCTTTGTATCATTCGCATAGAATGGCCACGGCGCATTGCTTGTTATAGGTCCAGTTGAATATGGGTTTGAAACCTCGTCCAAAGGATTCAATTGCTGCGAATCTATTGCGCAGTAGAAGTATATGTTGTCCGCCTGTGGGTTGCAGGTTGCAACGATATTTGCTCCATATCCATAATAGATTGTATTTGACGGATATCCTGGAGGCTGGTCCTGGCTCGGCACGTTTATTGAAAGCTGTGGTGCGGCCTTTGCAACTTCTATGGTATTCTGCCCTTCCTCTCCGTTTACGCTGTCAAATGCATTGTATGTGTAGAAGCACTGGCTTGCTGAGCATGACAATGGGTTGGATGGCCTGTTGGAGCATGATCCAGAGCCAGAGCATAGTGTGTTTGTCCCAAGCTCTAGCGTGCATCCATCTGTTGATGGGGTGCATATCGCATTGTTCGTTTGTATCCATCCAAATCCTATAGTGTTCGTCGGATATCCAGATGGAATGTATATTGTGCCTATTGTGAAGTTGACTACAGGAAGGATCCTCAATACTGTAAGCACAAGAGAGTTCTGTATATGATTTGTGAGATCGTTTGCATAGTATGTTGTGGTTACAAGAGGGCTTACTGTGTTGGAGCACATAGTTGTCTGAGGCCCGCACAGCGCTGTGCCAAGAGGGCTTTGCAGCTCGCATGTCGAACCAGGGCTGCACACCGCATTTGCTGTTGTGCTGTATCCATAGTATAATGGGTTTGTCCCGAATGTGACATACGGCTGCTTTATCTGCACTATCAGCGTGTTGCTCGCCATAAGATGATATGTGAGATCGTTTGCATAGTATACTGTGTTTGACGGCGGGGTTTGTGTGCTGCTGCACGAGCCAAGGCCGGAGCACACAACATTGCCAGCAGGGCTTTCTAGGTTGCACGGCTGGTTGTAGTTGCATGTCGCGGTAACAACAGAGTTAGATCCAGCAACTATCGGGTTTGCTGAGAATGTGACAGACGGCTGCACAACCTGCACGGTTAGGGTGTTGCTCGCCTGAAGATCATATGTCAGGTCGTTTGCCCAGTATGTTGTCGTCTGCAGCGCGTTTATTGTCGTTATATAAGAACCAGCTCCTGTTCCTATTACATCGCCCTCTGGGCTTTCTAGATTGCAGGGCTGGTCATAATTGCACGTTGCCGTTATTGTAACGCTGTATCCTGCAAGAACGGGATTGCTCGAGAATGTGACAGTAGGCTGCAGTATCACAACATTGACAGTTACAGGCTGGGTCTGTTCCGGGAATGTCGTATAGTTAAGATCCTTGGCATAATAGACCGTGTTGCTCGTTGGCGACAAAGTGACATCGCATGTTGAAAGGCATGCCTGCTGCGGCTGCCCTGTCTGCGGGAATACGGTTTGCCCTGTGTTGTAATTCAGCACAGAACAATCTGAATAGCCATCAGGGTATGTGTTGAAGCATGTGAGATAGAGAGTTACTGGAGACCCTGTTCCTATGGTTATCTGGCTCTGCATGTTCCCGACATACAAAGTCGGGCCTTGCGGTATTGATGTTGTAGATGTGGTTGAAGAGGAGGTTGATGTGCTTGATGTCGAAGTTGTCGATGTTGAAATTGTAGATGTTGTTACCTGCGGCACAGATACCTTGAGGATAAGAGTGCCGTACACAGTCTGCGGATACGGGTATTGCGCGCTTGTGTAATTAAGAAGTAGATATCCGTTGAATAGTGAGCCCACAGTTCCGTTCCAATTCGCCTTATTTTGGTAGCACTGCACAACAAACGTGGCGTTTGCCCCTATTGGAAGATAGGCATTCGGCACAATGCTCTCCATTTCGCTCGTATTATAATTCGCGTTGCAGCCTATCGCCGTTATGTTTATTGGGCTCGTGGTTGACTGCTGAATGTTTACCTGAAGAAGTCCGTTATATGAAAGGATAGTTGTGAGGCAGCTGAAATCCGCCTCTATTATGCAGGTATTGCGGACATAACTCTGCGGATATAAGACTCCGACAGCCACAAGAGCAGCGACAACTATTATAATTAGGATAAACGCCCAGCCATATGTTGTTATATACTCCATTGCCGATTGTGCCTTTTGGCCGTGAAATTTCAACATATCACTTTTCAACTTGTAAAGCAAGATATTAAATATAATATGATTGGGTTCATCCGACCTTTAGCACAAGAGATCCTGTAATCGTGTGCGGCAATGCGTATTTTACATTGTTTGTATAGTTTAGTATAAGATATCCGCTGAACAAAGTGCCGGTTGTGCCAGAATATATCTGAGATCCGGAATAGCACGATACATCGAATGTTT
>JASHUQ010000079.1 GCA_030039935.1 Microcaldota archaeon | reverse complement strand
CTAACCTGATAAATTATAAATATCTCAAATCCTTATATCAAATGTGAAATGGACAGCGTGATCAATAACCTTGAACAAAAAAGCACTGCGGCTTTGTACGGTGAGACAGGAACATCTCTTAGGCCAATAGGACTGCGGTACGATGAGCTCCCGGAAGAGGTGCGCACAACCCTCCTTGAAAGGCAGATGGAGAAAAGGATACATGGCAACAGAGCAGGCTTTAGGAAAATTTTGCAGCCGATTCTTTACGATGGGCTTGGCAAAGCTGGTATAAAATATGACTTCAGGCGCGCGAGGGTTTGGGAGGTAAATCCTGGCAGCCCAATAATAAGTTTTGATGTGAAGACAAAATCGACAGTATTTAGCGGGCCATTCAATTGGTTAAATGATGGAATAACGTACTGTGTTGATATTATTAATAGAAAATACTTGTACCAAAACAGCATGAGCAGGTTCAGCAATTATGAGGACATAGGGAAAGGTATTGCTTTCAATATAACAAGATTAAACGAATCTGATATAGTAAATCGAAAAACGATTAGAAAATTTGCTGGAATTTACAGGAATATTTGCAAGCAGCTGACAAGATGCTCTCTTTCCTATCTGAAGAGCAGCATAGACGAGAGAAGGCTGGCGGACATGCTGAGGAACTTCCCTGGAGGGCAGTCTAGGCGGTACAACATTGATGGCACCCCTGTTGGCCTTATCTGATAGGTTTTTATATTTTAAGTTCGTAAATACTTCGATATAACTGTATGCTTTTTGTCTCAAAAGCTTTTTGTGGAACGTGAAGCGCATATGGATGTTTATAAATTAACACTAACATTTTAGGGTGAATTATCATGTCAGACAAACCACTAGGGGGAGGACAGGTCGTATACCTGCCGGAAGGAGCTTCAAGAGTTCTTGGAAGAGATGCTCAAAGGATGAACATTGCAGTAGCTATTGCCGTAGCAAGCGCTGTGAAGACAACGCTTGGCCCAAAAGGAATGGACAAGATGCTCGTCAGCGAGCTTGGCGACATAATAATAACGAACGATGGGGCAACAATCCTCGATGAGATGAATGTTGAGCATCCTGTAGCAAAGATAATGGTTGACATTGCAAAAACACAGGATAAAGAGGTCGGGGATGGGACAACAACAGTTGTGATTATGGCTGGAGAGCTGCTTAAGGGAGCTGGAGACCTTATTGAGCAGGGAATACACCCTACGACAATAATAAGGGGGTACAAGATGGCTGCCGATAAAGCAACACACATACTTTCTGAAGTAGGAAGAAAGGTGAACATAAGCGACAACGACACACTGGAAAAAATAGCACTTGTCTCTATGGGATCAAAGAATGTGGGAGATGATGCTACAAAGGCGCATCTTGGAAAGCTTGTGATAAGCGCGGTAAAGCAGGTAATGGAAAAGGACGCATCTGGAAAGAGCGTAATAGACCATGATTTCGTGAAGATTGAGAAGAAGGCCGGCGGGGGCATAGCAGATACCAGCCTTATAAGCGGAGTTCTGGTAGACAAAGAGATAGCGCATCCTGGAATGCCAAAGAGCGTAAAGAACGCTAAGATAGCGCTTCTTGACGTTGCACTTGAGATAGAGAAGACAGAGACGGAGGCAAAGATAGAGATAACAAGCCCAGAGCAGATGCAGGCTTTCCTGCAGCAGGAAGAGAGAATGCTGAAGGAAATGGTTGACAAGATCAAGAAGAGCGGTGCAACAGCATTGTTCACCCAAAAGGGAATAGACGATGTGGCGCAGCACTATCTTGCAAAGGCTGGAATAATTGCAATAAGAAGGGTCAAGAAAAGCGATGTGGAGAAGCTAGCTAGGGCGACAAGTGCAAGGATCGTAACAAGCCTTGACGACCTTTCATCAAAGGATCTCGGAGATGCTGGTTTAATAGAAGAGAGGAAGATAAGCGGAGAAAGGATGGTTTTTGTAGAAAGGTGCAAGAACCCGAAGAGCGTTACAATCTTCATAAGAGGAGGAAACCAGCAGGTAATTGACGAGGTTGAGAGGTCTATAACGGATGTTATTGGTGCAGTATCGAGCGTCATGATAGACGGAAGCTATGTAATAGGAGGAGGAAGCGTTGAGATAGACCTTGCTAACGGGCTTAGGTCATACTCGCAAGATGTAGGCGGAAGGGAGCAGCTCGCCATACAGAAGTTTGCTGACGCTGTAGAGGTTGTTCCAAAGACGCTTGCTGAAAGCGCGGGAATGGATGCTATAGACACTCTTGTTCAATTAAGGAGCAAGCATAAAGGAAAAGAGGGAGGTGTGTTCGGAGTAGACATACTCAAGAATACAATAGGCGACATGTCAAAGCACGGAGTATTCGAGCCTCTAAAGGTAAAGCAGCAGGCTATATACAGCGCAAGCGAAGCCGCAGAGATAATACTCAGAATAGATGACATGATCAGCTCAAGGGGCAGAACCCCGCCCGGAGGGCCTGGCGGCCCTGGAATGGGAGGAATGGGCCACGAAGACTGATTCTTTTCTCTTTGTTTTTTATACTTTTCTTTTCATAGCTAATTGGTTTTATGCCATTTGTAGTGGTTGTTGGGGTCCAGGCTTCGGGGAAAACAACCTTGCTCAAAGAGATTGGCAGGGCGGGCATTAGGATAATGAACACTGGAGACATAATGATGGATTTTGCTGTAAAGAAAAAGTACATAAAAAATAGGGACGAGCTTAGATACCTTGATGCAAACAACAGGAACCTGTACAAGAAAATGCAGACCAGTGCATTTGCAAATGTGGGAAGAATGAGCGGAAATATTGTAATAGATACGCATGCAACAGTGAAGGCCGCGAACAGGCATATTCCCGGGTTGCCGTACAGCGCGATAAAGTTGCTGAAAGACATAAGGGGATTTGTTTACATAGATTCGAGCATAGAGGACATTGTAAATAGAAGGAAAAAAGACAGGTCGAGGAAAAGGGAGGACGATTCTCCGACAGAGATAGCAACAGACAAGTCGGTTGCGGTTGCGGTAACATCATACTATGCATCTGTTCTTAATACTCCAATGTACATAATAGAAAACAAGAACGGGCATATGAAAGATGCTTCCTTTGAACTGAGAAAAGCGCTTTCTGAACTTTTCAAAAAGTGAATTTATGACATCAGCAGTAACAGCGATACCGACAATATCAATAATCGAGATATTGGCAGCTGGAATCATATACACGATAGTTGCGGTTTTTGTGCAGAGAAAGCTGTCAAACCCAAAGAAGATGAGGGAGATTCAGGACCAGATAAAGATATACACAAAAGAGCTAAACGCTATGGTAAAGAACAATGCTCCAAAGGAAGAGATAGCAAAAAGGCAGGCTGAGATGATGCCGCTCATGAAGCAGAGCCTTACTTTGAACATGAAATCAATGTTCATACTGCTTCCATCTTTCCTAGTTGTTTATTATCTCATTATACCAACTGTATTCGGCTATCTTGGAACATCGGCCATTCTCCTTTTTGGAGATAAGCTGGAATATAGGGGGGTATTTTTTGTAACAGTATTCATTCTTGGGATATGCTCATCGATAGGGGTTCTCATCTATGACAGGAGAAGGGCGAAGCTGGATACAAAGGCAAAGCTAGAGGCAGAGGGGATAAAAGAGTAAGAAAACTCTTTATATCTTTAGGATATAATAAGTCTACATTTGGTGCTAATTTTGCCAAAACCAATGCACAGATCTAGAAGCTTCAAAAGGGTCAATCGGGTTACGAGCACTGGAAGGAATGTCATCCATTATAGAAGGATAAAGGGATCAATGCCCCACTGTGCGATTTGCAACATCGAACTAAATGGAATAAGCGCGAAAGGTGGAAAAACAAGGAAGAGCAACAGCAGGCTTTTTGGAGGAGTGCTTTGCTCCAGATGCTCATCAGACATTGTGAAGCTTGGCAGCAGGATAGAGCAGGGAGAAATGAGGCTTGACGACATTGGAATAAAGCAACGGGCATATGTATTGCAGCTTGTCGCGCACTAATAGTAACAAATAAATTAAGTTCCTGAGAATCAGTAACATGAAGATCTGCATTTCTGGGCTCACCGGCGCTGGAAAAACCGCTATCGGGAAAAGGATTGCAAAGGAGCTTAACATAAGGCATATAAATCCCACATATAAATCAAGTGTTGAAAACGATGCAGAGCTGATAAAGCTCATTGGCAGGGCGGGCATTAGGTTCACAAGGGAATTCGACAGGAAGGTTGCCGATGAATCAAAAGGAAAGGATTGCGTAATAACCACGTGGTACTGCCCTTGGACAGTGGGGGACGCGGATCTGAGGATCTGGCTTGACCTTGATGAAAGCAAAAGAGTAAAAAGGATTATGAAGAGAAATAGATTAAGTCTGCAATATGCAAAAAAGTATGTGAGGAACAAGGATAGATTGACATTAAGGAATTACAGGCTTGCTTATGGAAAGGATTATGATTTTTCCATTATTGATATAAGGATAAACTGTGCTGTTGTAAAGGAGGAAGAGATTGTTTCGATTATCTCGCTCCTTGCAATAGAGAGGGACAAGAAAAGATTTGCGTGATGAAATGCTGCTGCAAGTTGGTAGACTATGTGTAAAGAAGTACGGGCGTGATGCGGGCAGCCGTGCTGTTGTAACAGAGGTTATGAGCGATGGATTTGTGAAGATAATTACAGCTACAAGAAGCAAGAAGGAGAGGAGGTGCAATCCAAAGCATCTCGAGTTTCTTAAAGAGGTCATAGATGTGAAGAACAGAGATCAGGTGAACAGAGCACTTGGAATAATTGAAAGGGTAAAGTGATTTATTGGAAGGTGAAACCCACTTCAAGATAAGCTCAAAGCAGTATCCAGGGAGCAATGCGCTTGCCGTTGACATAATAGTCATACTTGTGCTGAGCGCCATGTCCATTTATCTGACAGGATTTGCCATAACAGCGATAATCCCAATAGTATTTATTGTAATTGTTGTGCTTGCTTTATCGGTAAGAGTGGTATCAGAATGGAACAGGATGGCTGTGCTTAGGTTCGGAAAATACAAGGGCATAATCGGGCCTGGATTAAAGCTCATAGTCCCAATAGTAGAAAGGACCCCAATCACGATTGATCTAAGGGTAATAAACGCAACGTTCAGCGCAGACAAGACGCTCACAAAGGACAATGTTCCTGTTGACGTTGATGCGATACTGTTCTGGCAGGTAATAGACCCTGAAAAAGCGGTGCTCAATGTTCAGGCTTATAGGGATTCTGTACAGCTTGCCTCGCAGACAGCAATGAGGGACATTATAGGAAAGAACGAGCTTTCGCTTATGCTTGCAGGAAGGGATGCAATAGGAGACGAGATAAAAGAGCTGATCCAGGAAAGAATAGAGGGCTGGGGCATAACCGCCATATCTGTAGAACTGAGAGACGTTACTATTCCTCAAGAACTGCAGAATGCCATGGCAAAGGTTGCAACCTCTGACAGGGAAAAGCAGGCAAGGGTTATACTGGCAGAGAGCGAGTCGCTTGCTGCTGACAAGATGATAGAGGCTGCCGGAAAATACAAAGCCGATCCATTTGCAATGCAGCTTAGATCCCTAAACATGATGTATGAGATAAGCCTAACAGGGAAGAACCTTATGGTGTTTATACCAACCGACAGCAAGGGATTCAGCATACCTACACCGTTGGGAGTTGCCGGCCTTATGGACCTTGCAAATGCGAAGGGGCAAGGACAACCAGATCAGAAAGATAAGAAACAGCAAGGCAAGAAGCAGAATCCTGGTTTTTAGGCACAAATCCTAGTCATTGAAAAGCAATTCTGATGCAGATTTTATTACCTTGTCCTTTGATCCCTGAGCAGAAAGTATATTGAGGAGCTCGCTTGGATCTATCTTTTTGTCAAAACCAAGATCCTTTAGCTTTGATATGAAGGTTAATGTGCCTAGCTCTTTCACAGACATTCCCTCTATTTTTCCCTCTCTTATCTCTTCGATCTTTGATTCGCCGTCCTTGCTGGCAAGCTGAGATGCGTCTATTGACAAGAAGGACCTGCCAGAGTATTTTGATATAATTGAGCGCAACTGGACATCTGCTGTGTTGAATCCGCTTGCAATTGTTCCAGCAATTTTTATTTTTATTATCGGCCTGTTTTTCTCTTTTGAGAGTATCTCGCTTATTTCCTTATCGCACCTTTCCAGCATTTCGCTTGGTTTTGCGTTTGTAACTTCAATTTTTTTTGATATGAAATGTCTTGAACTTATAGGAATGAATCTATGCGAATTGTCTTTTGTGTCGAACAGGATAAACCCCTTATTTTCCTGCTCTTGGTCCTTCAATTGCGTTATTACTGTGCTTCCAGGAATGAGGAGCTTTTTGCTGTGGACAGATCCCTCAACCTTACTATGTATATGGCCGCAAACGTACAAATCGAATCCTTTTGGAAGATCCTCAAGTCTTACGAAATCGTTGCTAAATGGAAGAAGCTCATACACAGATTGATGAAACATGAATATGTTGAAAACTCCTTTAACTGGCCTTGGATCGATCCTCTCAAGCCTTTCTTTTACCATTTCCTCGGATAACCCTCCAAGGCCGAATACCGCAACCTTTTCTTCATCCTTTTGCAATGTTGTTGTAGATTCACTTGTATCTGCCAATAGCCCTGCAAGCGAAAGCAGTCTTAATGCATTTTCCTTTCCCTCTGCGATCCTCTCGTGTGTCCCCGGTATTGCAACTATAGGCACGCTAGTAAATATTTCCCCTTGTCCTTTGAAATCCACTATCTTTGCTCCCCAATTCTTTTTCGACAACTCTCTAAATAGGTTTATCGCCTGCGCGATTACCTCTGGTTTTGGATACCTCTTGTCGAAAATGTCACCAGCTATAAGTACAGCATCAGCTACCTTGCTGGCCTCTTCCAAAGCCTCTTTTCCCTGGGTAAGCGAGTCTTCCTCAAATCTCTCGTATCCTAGGTGTATATCTGAAACTATTGCTATCTTCAATATCTCACAAAAGGATTTGCAATGAGAATTAGCATCTTATAATATTTAGCTATTGCTTTTCGCTCTTGAGCATGCTTTCAATCTCAGACCTTAGGGCCTTTTCCCTCTTTATGGCCTCATCATACTGCTTGTTTATTATGCCCAACCGCATCTCAATTGATTCCTGCTTTTCCTTTACGCCCTTTTGAGCATCCTCCTTTGTCGTCTCTATTATCACACCGCCAACGCTGGAGTATATCCTTCCTTTTGCCTTCTCCAGCTCGAGCGCGGCCTCCTTAAATTCTTCCTTCTGGCTGCCAAACTGCGCCTTTTGGACAGAAAGCGATTGTATCTGCTCTTGAAGCGTCTGATACTCCGCTGTTAGCTTGTCGAGCTGCTCCCTTGTCATGTTTATCACAAGTTATGTTTACTTGCTGTTTATAATCCTAACGCTTATTCGTGGATTGGGTATTTTGGGCGTTATTATGCCGCTCTTTTAAGACGCTCTAAAACTTCTGAAATCGCATCTATTTTTTCAGGCCTCATCCTCTCTGAAAGGTCTTCCAGCTGTGCTTGCGCCCTTCTAAGCAGCGCTGCATGAACATTAGACTTTGGCGCGCTCGCTTCACGAGCATCTTCATTCTGCGCCGCCCGAGCGACACCGCCCCCGCCGTAACCATCGAGCACCAGCCCGTCCCTGTAGATGCCGCCGTAGTTGACGTACAGGGCCAGGGGCCGTCCTTCCTTTATTGCATCTTTGATTGAAGTTACATACAACGTAAGAGAATTTTTTGGAGCCGTTCTTTCCCACTGACCTCTGTCTATCAAATAAAGGCCTTTTTCCTTCCCTTCTCTGACGATTTTGAAGTACAATCTATTGTATTCATCAGGCTCCCCAAGGTCAAGCAGCTCCTGAATCCTTTCAGAACTTACAAACCTCCAATAACCACCATTCCTGCCGCTTGACAACTCATCTACATAACTTCGAGACATTACTACCGATATCACATCAGCAACATTGCTGACATTTGAGACGCCTTGCCAGGTTGTTTGCCCTGGAGACGATTTTACTTTTGGTGTTTCTCCTACCTTAAGCACACCTGTTGCTATTTGGGCCATAGCTTGTCTTGACATTTAATCACCTGGATATATGCTGTTTTAGATATTTCTATGTTTCGGTTACTGTGCTTTCGCACTTAAAATAAGATTTTTTAATAGTTTTACTTTATGTGTAAAGAGCTATCTGTCAATCTCTGCGAATATTACATCTAGGCTTCCCACTATTGAGAAAAGATCAGCGAACTTGTGCCCTTCTGCTATTCTTGACAAAACAGACAGGTTGACAAATGCTGGCGACCTTAGAGAAATTCTGTACGGCCTTTGTTTATCTGGTATCATGTATATCGTGCCTTCCCCTCTTGGCAGCTCTTCCTGCATTATGACCGTGTCTGGCTTTGCTATCGGCCCAATGAGCCTTATTGGCATTCCTGTTGAATCACCCTGCGGCATCAGGTCCAGGGCTCTTCTTATTATCTTTATGCTCTCGAGCATTTCCTCATATCTGACTCTATACCTGTCATATGCGTCTCCGTTCACTTTTACTGGCACCCTGAACTTTATTTTATCATAAATGTAATATGGATGTGATTTCCTAACATCTTCATCGATTCCTGATGCTCTAAGAACTGGTCCAGACACGCCATATGACACCGCATCTTTTTTGTTCAATACCCCAACATTCCTTGATCTTTCCATGAATACGCTATCCGAATCCAAAACATCTGGATATTCTGATATCTTGCTTTCTAGGTAGTTGCAAAGCGAATGCGCCCTGTCAGCAAAATCCTCAGGCATGTTCTTGTTAAAGCCGCCGAGCCTTAGATTAACATAGAACATCCTGCTTCCCGACACATCTTCAAGAAGTTTTAGCACATGCGCCCTTTCCCTAAAGCACCACATGAATACTGTGAACAATTGTCCTATATCATTGACGTATGTGCCGAGCCAGAGCAGGTGGCTCGCTATCCTCTGGAATTCAAGGAGTATCACTCTCTCGTACATTGCTGTCTCTTTTACCTGTATTCCTAGAGCTTTTTCAACAGAATTTACATAAAGGTCGTCCCAGCTTAGTGGTGCAATGTAGTCAAGTTTCTCCGTATATGACGGGTTTTGCATGTACATCCTTGTCTCCATGAGCTTTTCCACGCCCCTATGGAGAA
>JASHUQ010000078.1 GCA_030039935.1 Microcaldota archaeon | reverse complement strand
CTTGGCCAAACCGCATACCAGCTGCCATTGGAAACATTTTTCATACAGCCGGCAAACATA
Organism: Microcaldota archaeon; assembly: GCA_030039935.1. Classification (GTDB taxonomy): domain Archaea; phylum Micrarchaeota; class Micrarchaeia; order Micrarchaeales; family Micrarchaeaceae; genus JAJZAB01. The sequence goes on along the minus strand of JASHUQ010000078.1, from coordinate 18,655 downwards.
GTAGGGACATTCATAATTGATGGTATTGCCGCAATATACGCACAGTACTATCTTCTTGTTTTCTTCACTATTGCCGCAATTCCAGTTTTCATTGTTCCAGGAATAGTGTTCAGGGCCATACTCCCGACAAGGGCTCTCGGAGGGGTCATGCTTGCAATAGGGATAGCCTTCTATCTTGTAATGCCAATCCTATTTGGAATTGCCTACTATTTCACCTCTCCTCAAATACTGTCAAGCCTTTCTTCATCATACGCGCAGCTGAACAGGTGGGGTACAGGAACAGGATCGCAGAGCAATGCGCTGAGCGCAGATAGCCCCCTGGCTCTAGCTTTGTCAAACGTGCAATCGGGATTGTCATCCTTCTGGCTGCTCATACTTTTCTATCCAATTCTAATAATAGCTGTAACATACGCATTCATAAACGAGGCGGCGCAGTTCATAGGAGGATTCGCCTATGGAATAGGAAGGATGAGGAGTTTCGTCTAGATAATAAGATTAAAATACATTCCCAGAGCAATCAGATAGCAAAGAGTGGAAAATATGAATGCAAAACTGCTTGTCATGCTTGGTTTCCTTGCTGTGTCTCTTGTATTTCTTCTTGTAGCTGTCACAATTCCATTGTCTGTTCTTCCAGGATACCTGAAAATCGTGCTTCTAATAGTGTCCCTTGTGTTCGATGTCATGGCGTTTTCTTCAAGGTACTATTCATATCTTATAATTCCTATGCTGCAGCAAAGGGGAAAGAACGTTGTGCTGAGCAACGAGCAGCCGTACTGGCTTTCTGCGACAGAGGACGCTATAATAAAGAAGGACAAGACCGGATACACAGCTACAGTCTATATCAACATTCCTTTGTACAAGTCTGCAACAGACATGACAGACGAGGAGAGGCTAGAGTTCTCGAGGCAGGTCAGCCGCCTTGCTGGAATAAGCAGAGAGCCTATACGCTTCACAACACAGATGTACATGATGAACAAAGACTCGTATATACAGTCAATAAGGGATGCGATAAGCGCTGCGGAGAACGAGGAGGCGGAGCTTATGCAAAAGGATGCGGATCAAAACTCCCTTGAGATTGTAAAGGGTAAGCTTTCAATGTGGAGGAATGTATTGGAGAGCGTAAGCAAGATATCATCCCTCGAGCTTTCAACATATGCAACATTATCTGCAACAGGAATCAAGGAATACGAGGCTATAGCGGTTGCACAGCAAAAGGCAAGGGAGGCGATGTCAGGAATCGGATCTGTTTTGGGAGTCACGCCAAGCATAATCACAGGAAAGGATATGCTGAGGTTTGTCGAGCCGGAATACCTAATTCCATTCTCGACGATTTCACAGGAGATGACTGAGAAGGTAGAGGAAGAGGTGATATGATGGATGAAGAGGAGGTGTTCTATCTTATATTGTCGCTCATCGTGATATTCATAGCATTCGGAACGCTTCAAACGTTCGGGAGCCCATGGTCTGCGATTGCAGCACTGCTTTCCCTCATAGCTGTTGCCTTTATTCTCATAATAAACTGGGCGGATTTCCTTGTTTTCCCCCTTTTCACAAAAACGTTTGGCATAACATTCCAGCCTGCAAAGGATTACATTATAACGAAAAAGCAGGATTCGATATTGAAGAATGTGTCGGGATTGTACTACGCCACGGGGTTCGTGACCGCCAACCTTTTCCCATACATATTCAAGGAAGAGCAGCAGGATGAATCGCAGGAAGAGAAGCTTGTCGAGGCTCCGCAGAAATGGGAAAGAGCTGTGATGACATTGAGCTTCCCTTTCAAGTTCCATCTCATGAGCGTTGCGAGCGATGTGCAGAAAGTAAGGGACGAGCTTGAGGCAAAGAGGGGTCTTCAGGAATTCCAGCTAAACAGGGAGATGCAGAGCCAGAAGCAGTCAGAAATAGCCGTGACAGATATAAGGAGGAAGATAAATGTAATACAGGCAAGGATAGACAGGATATCATCTGGGGAGAAGCCAATATCATCTTTGATGTACATAGAGACAACAGCAGTAGGCATAAGCGAAAAGTCTGCGATAGACAACCTTGCTTCGCAGATAAAGGAGCTGCAGGTTGCTTTCAGTTCTCTAGATGTTCAATTGAACAGAGTAATAGGAAGGGAGTTGTACACCCTTTTTATGTTCAACTTCTCAATGCCTACAACAGTAAACGAGCTTGTCTCGCAGTTCAGCAAAGAGGGATGAGAATATGACGCTGCTAAAACTTCAAAATATAATGAGCTATGAAATAGGCAAGAGGTCGTTCCTATCAAGGCCTCCCGAGCCTCCGGCAAGCGCGCTTATGAACGATCCATTCCAAGCGATATATATTGGAACTACAAGCATATTCAAGATTCCATTCAGCTGGTCATTCCTGAACCTTGCAAACCCGCACATAGGAGTTTTTGGAATAACAGGGTCGGGAAAGAGCTTCCTTGTAAAGACGCTTTTGAGAAGGGCTAATTATGTATGGAACTCTAATGCGATAATCATAGACTTTGCAGGAGAATACAAGTCATGGGTCGAGCAGACAAGGGGAAAGGTGATATCGCTTGCAAAGGGCGACTATCTAAACATAATGGACCTTGCCGGGATGAAGCCGCTTGATAGGGTAAAGCAGATAATAACCTCATTGGACATACTCACAGATATAGGAACATACACACTGCAGCAAAGCCTGACACAGGATGCATTGGAGCAGGCATATGTGAATGAGGGATTTGTACTGTATGAAAATCCCCCTTTGGGAAAAGAGGTGCCTACGCTTAAGAATGTAATATCATTGCTTGAGGAGAAGCTGCAGGAGGGAACCTATGAATATCCAGCAGAGCTGGAGAGCTCGATACACAGGTTAAGGCAGTTCGCAAGGGAAGGAGAAGACTACTTTGCAAGGAAAAGCTCCCTCGATTTAGGAAAGCTTGCTGAATCGGGCCTTGTTGACATCGACCTGTCTGGACTTCCTGACGAGAAGTTCAGGGCCCTAGCAGCGCTTTTCATATTGCAGACACTCAAGGAGAAAATGAGATCGGAAGGATGGAGCGAGTCAAAAGGGCTCAAGGCAATAGTCGTTCTTGACGAGGCCTGGAAGGTTGCCTCAGATGAAAGAAGCGACGCAATAACATTCGCAAGAGAAGGAAGAAAATACCAGTATGGGCTTATAGTCGCATCGCAAAGCCCATTGGATGTGAGCGAGACAATATTCTCGCTTATGGGAACTACATTCGTTTTCAGGCTAAAGGACGAGAACTACGTCGAATACATACAGAGGTCTTTGAAGTTCTCGGATTTCGTAAAAGAGGACATAAACAAATTCGGGGTAGGACAAGCGGCAGTGCACATGACATTCCAGACAAGCATAAGCTTTCCAAGTACATTTGTGCTTGAAAAGATACACGGAGAAGGACCATTGTTTGTCTACTCGCTTGACCTGACAGATGTACTCACACAGAGCGAGATCTCTGCTGGAATAATTCAGAAAGAGTACCAGCTGGAAAGAGATGAAATAAGGAACAAGTTCATAGAATACAACATGAACGTTGAAAACATAAACGACATATTCGCATCGTTCGATTCCAGCGGAAGGGCCATGAAAATACTCGATTTCATAAGAATATTGAAATCAAATGGAGTTGTAAACCCGAGCATTGTAGCATTCCTTAAGAGCCTTAGCATTGAGGATCAAATAATAACAAGGATAATATCATATAGTGGTGGAGATGCCAAATCCTAACACATTCACGGTAAGCAGGCTGGAACTTAGGAAGATACTCATAGCCTACGGGCTTACAGAGAAGAGCATAGCCGCTCTTTTCAGCAGCATGGAGAAGGAGCACAGGCATATAAATGTGATACAGTTCACAACACTACTAGAAAAGACGGGATTGTCGAGGGAAAGGATAGCCAATGTGTTCAGAAGGCTCAACATGGACGACATTCTTATAAGCGAGATACTGAACATGACAGATGAGAGCAAGATAGCAGCCGAGACAGGAAAGCTGTATACTGCTAGCATAGAATTCGATTAGTGAGACAATGGAAAAGAAGAATCCAAAATGCATAATATGCGCACAGGAAAAGAACGGGCTTGACATAAAGGTTGACAATGTTGTCAAGGCGATAAGGTGGATAAACTCCCATACAGTAAGGGCAAAGAATCCAAATAGAGCAGTAGTATGCAAGGAATGCTTCCCGAAATATTACAAGGCAAGGAAGAGCTTTGAGAGAAAGCAGGTTGCATACCTGATCATAGGGTTCCTTTTCGCCATATTCATAATACTGGCATCAAGGGAAATGCCCTCAGCATTCCTTTTTGGATTCATAATAATAGTGTTCATGTATATACTTTCCTTGGTTTCATATGTACCGCTGCTTGCTGTGCCAGTCAGCGAAAAACCCTCCCAAGGATCGCGAAAATCCAGATAGAGGAGCAATACTAAAAGTATTAAAATACTGGTTCATAATGATTACTGTGGTGTTTTGGCAGAGAGTCAGGAAAAGATCGGGTTCATAGAGCCAGATGTGGAGGAAATCAACATAAAGAGCAATACCATCGGAACATTTTCAGACATAGCAAAGAGGCTCTCCTCGCTTGAGCTTTTCTACATAAGGGCCGCATCAGACAGCACAACAATACTAAGGATAGAGAGCCGCGACATACAAAAAAGGCCTTTCCTTTTCTTCATAATAACGCTTGAAAGGGACAACATCAATGTGCAGTATTCTATTGCACATGATTCCAGTGTAAAGATGCGGCGCCTGTATATCGTGAAGAACCTGCTTAGCACGCTTTCCCTCATAACTGATTTGTACGAGCCGGACAACACAGAGCTTTTCCAGCATGTCGATTCCGCGATAGACGATGTTGTAAATTCAATATCGCAGAGCTACAGCGCACTGTTCAACAACTATGACTCTCTTTTCAATGAATATAGAGAAATAAAAAGGCTCAACATAGAGCTTACAGCGTCGAACAAAAATCTTACTGTTCAAGGAATGCAGCTGTCTACGGAAAACAAGGAATTATCTGACAGGTTGAAAACACTGGAAGCGTATTCCGATGAATCTCTGATGGTGATGGTGCAGGACTGGATAGAAACGCACGACAACACGATAGACATAAATGAATTTTGCAAGGTGCACAAAGTTCCAAGCCCAAGAATAGAGCAGATACTCAACAAGATGGTGTCTCTAGGATACATAGAAGCGAAGGGGTAACATGAAATACGCTGTAACTATAAATAAAAGGGTAAGATATCTAAAAACCTACAACATAGTGAAAAGAGTAGGGGAGAAGAACAACTTTATCACAAACATGTTCATCAAGATGTTCGGAAAGAAGGGAGAGGAGGAGAACCAGGCAAAGGCAACAGCATAGCCAGTGTTTCAATGCGAGTTAAAAAGATGTATATTGCATTTATAATTGTATTCATAGCAGTGGTAATACTAGTCTCATATGCGGGATTGAGCCTTAGAAGCGCATCCCCCACAAAGACATCAGGATCGGTTCTGCACTCAGGCCTGAGCACATCCCTAGAGTCTACAAACCTTTTGTCATACGATTTCGGCAGCGAGATCAAGCCATATGTGCTTTTTTCATATAACATAAACAACATCTCTTCAATATACGCCAACGCGACGATCTTCCAGCAGCCTCCCCCGAAAAACTTCTACATACTTAATGTGAGCGACAACTGCCCAAGCTATTGCCAGAATCTAGGGAGCATAATAAACAGCGTGGAAAACGATCTCGCTCTCTACGGCGTTGTGCCAAGCAACTCTTCTGTGTCTCTTATAAACATGCAGAATGTTCAGAGCATGCCAAAGGATTCAGTTCTTGTAATACTGGACAGCGCCATGCCATCATCAATGTTTTCAAATGTAACAGGAAAGAACGACACGCTGATAAATTACCTGTTAAATAAAGGAATAGACATAGTCTATGCTGGTGGCAATTTCTCTTTTGTTGCGCAGGGCGATGTTCTTGTAAGCATTCCGCAATCCAGCATTCCTTCATATCTTTTATGGCTGCAGAAGAACTCCACATATGCAAATACTGGATTTTTCTTCAACAAGAGCACATACTATCTTGCCACTGGAAAGAGATACGGCGCACTGTCATACACAAGCCAATACAACGGCTCAATACTCATATTCCCGAATTACATAACAGAATGGAGGAATGCAAGCGATGCTGGCCATGATGTTGCGAAGGCGATATCGCAGCTATTCTGGATTCCAAGCTATACATATGGAAGTTCAAACACGATTGCAATAAACCAGACAGGAAAATTCGGATTTGCTTTAGATCCAATATCTATACCAGTATTGGATAATCTTTCATCAAACAATAAGATTGGGTATGGAAGAGTAACTGTTTACACAAATAACGGATATTCGATAGGCAATTCAAGCGATATCTACACCTATCACGATTATAATGTAAACTTCTCGATAAACGGGACAATGTCGATAGCGCAAAGCGTAACGCCAGCAACCTCAGTGAGCCCAACCCCGACAATAAGCATAATTCAAAGGTCGACGCAAAAGAAAGGCTATTCATTGCACCTAGCAATATACAATGAAAACCTTACGCAGGTGCAGACTATTCCTTTATCGTCCTTTAACTCTACAGGCAACATAACAATACAGGCGCCTATAACTCTTGACATTCCTCCAGGGCAGTATATCGCACAAGTGCTTGGGTTCTACAACGGCCAGTACGCGGCTGCGCAGTTCAATGTATCACCAATAGTAATATCACTCACAAGCAGAAATTCAACGAGCGGAATATTCACATTCTCTATAACATCATCTGGAACCCAATTGACGAATATACCATACAATATAACTGTCAACAACCTATACAAAAGCACAGGCACGATAAGCAACGGAACAATAGTGTATGCATTGCCAAAGGGTGCGCAGACCCCAAAGGGCAATCTTACATTCTCGATAAACATGCTCGCAAGCACATTCAGCTACACTGCGAAGCCTGCATCACAGGCATTCAGCATACCAACACAATATGTCGAGCTTGCTGTTGTGGTTGTGATAATATTTGTATTAATAACTGTTGTAAGAGTTCCTATAAGGGACGAGTTCTACATAGACATACCTCCCATGAAGAGCACCGATACGACAGCAATAAAGCTGAAGGCTAACGAAGTTGTATCAACGTTCGACAAGCTCAACATCTACAACCACTGGAAGTACATGCCGCTTTCTGTTGACGAAGTGAAGGTCGCGATAGCAAACAACATCAGATACAACAGCATGCCCGTGAATCTAACACACAGCAATATAGAGGTCCTTATGAACCAGCTCACCTCAAAGGGCTTTCTGGTAAGCGCAGACGGGCTGTATGCGCCAAAGCAGTGGGTCACCCAGAGCAGCCACGACATAGAGTACCTTGCAACATTCAAAAAACTAAGGATATACTTCCTTACCCATGCATATGTATTCACAACTGAGATAGACGCGAGCGACAAGTCAGACATAATAGCCACGCTCCACAACGAAAGAGTCTACATTGTAATATATTCAAGGACGAGCAAGTTCCAGAGGGTTCCTGTTTTCCCTGACTCAAAAACATACATAGCATTCCTGAATTCAGACAAACTTGAGGAATTCAAGGACATAATGAACAGATCGGCAACGCAGGAAATAGAGGAATTGAGGATGTACATATCTGTCGGACAAGTGAAACTTGTAGATTCTGACAATCCTGAAGATGTTTTGGCGTGACGAAAGGTTGATGTTAGAAACAGGAAAAAGCCACATATATTGCGTTAATCTTAAATACTTAAACTGCGTTAATATAATGTGTCAGTATGAAAATATATGGATTTAACGCTGTGGTTCAGAAGGAAGGTAAATTGGGCTACGCTGGCAGAATAAAAGAACTACACGCAAGTACACAAGGAAGGAACATGAAGGAACTTGTGCAGAATTTAAGGGATGTCGCAAAGCTTATGATTCTTGATGTGCTGCAGAACGAGAAGCACTATAGCAAGGCTACCGTTAATAAGGCAAAAGCAACTGTAATGGAGGCCTTGGCGTAAGCCGATTCAATGTCGAGAATGCGACCAATAAAAAGAAAATTGATAGTAGATTTCCTATTATCCAAAGGATTCCAGTCAGCAGGCATGCGAGGTTCGCATGAAAAATTCGTTCATCAAGACGGAAGGAGAGCAACTGTCTTAAATTACAAGGAACTTTGGAAGAAACCAATAGGATGGATATTGGAAGATATAGGATCTAGCTGGGATGAGTTAGAAAAATTCATAAATAAATAATTAAAAATTTGTCAATCTGCAGTTTCATCTTTTTCTTCTTCATTACTATTTTCGTACTTTTCCTCATTTTCATCTTTCATCTTTGGGAAGTGCTTTGTTATTATTTTGTCAAGCTTTGTCTCTATTCCTCTTTTGTCAGAGCCAGTCAGATCGCCAATGTCGCTTGACAATTGCTTCACGTATCTGGCTATTGCCTTATACCTATTTGCATTGAACGCTACCTGCTCCTTTCCTCTCACATATCTCTGGACTCCCCGCGCCGCCTCCATCACCGCAAGCTTTATCTCGTCAATTATCTCTGTCTCTTGCGAAATCGCCTCCTTTCCAACCCCAGAATACGGGATGTAAACAGAGGAAACATTTACGAAAATGCTTACCGGCTGCGTCTCCATGTCGATGTTGTACCTTTTCCAGTCAATCTCATTTATAGACTTGCTTATCGCGCAGCTGCTCGCATCAAAAAGAAGAGGAACCCTGTTTGCAAACCTCAGGATTGTCCCGGAATAGCCATTCTCTTCCTTTTTTCCAGAATTTCCCCCGTATGCAACAGCAGCCTCTACTACAAACGGCACTCCCCCCCTAAAAACACACGGCTTTCTTTCAACAACGTTCATGAACTCTGGGTTCAGTATGTTCTTGAGCGCTAGCTTTATCCTGCTTTCCCCTATTGGAATTATCGAGCTTGCATCTGGAGCGATCCACCTGATTGCCCTTATAGCCTTTATCAATTCTTCTGCTTCTGTCCAGTTCAATTCTTTTGGGGATTTGTCAAAGTCGACTGTTTTTGCAATCTCTTTTAGCTCCGATACCTTGTTTGATGTGGTTCTTGCAAAAGTTTCGACAAGGAATGATGAGATCTTCCTGCTCTGGCTTGAATGCGCAAACTCGAGAATGTCATTGACAGAAAGCCCGAGAGGATGCGGCTGGATCGGCCTTGACTTCTGTGGCATTTCCTTTACAGATCTCATAAAGACATATTCCTTTCCTTCTGGGTCCTTGAACTTTATCTGGGAATGCGGGTTTGACAGCGCGGTTCTTTTCAGGTATTCATAGACCCCATGATCGCTATTCTCGTATTTTACATCCGCGAATTCTCCCACAATAGACAGCCCTTTGAATTTCTGGTCTACGTCGACGAGGTTTTTTACAATCGGGATGTTCTTCATTGTATCTATTGAGAGTTCGCATGCATAGCTCTCTTTTCCAGTTCCAGATTGGGCGAGTATGGGCTTTCCTGTTGTTATCTGAGAAAAGAGGGTGCACCCCGCAGCACCTATTCCCTGCTGCCCTCTTTGCTGCACATACCTGTGGAACTTTGTTCCGGCAAGGATCGTTGCCAGGGCCTTTCCAATAAACTTCTTCGGGATTCCTGGGCCATTGTCGCTGACTTTTACCTTGTACTTGCTGTCTCCAATCTGGGTTATCTCGACCTCAATGTCTGGGAGAATGTGCGCCTCTTCGGTTGCGTCAAAAGAGTTTGTCACATATTCATGGACTACTGTTACAAGCGACCTCACCATTCCGGAATAGCCCAACATCTGCCTGTTCTTCTTGAAGAACTCTGCAATAGAATGCTCCTTGAACTCCTTGAATATCTCATCCGCATTTCTTTGCTCTGCCATTTGATCGCCTAAAATCCAGGGCTGTGTGCTCTTTCCTTGTTCTTCCTGTGTGCAGCCTCCATTCTTAGATACGCAAGCTTGTGCGTTCCTCCATCTATGAGGGTATTCACGGCTGTTTCTGCCTCGTTTATCTCTTCTACGCTTCCTATAAAGCTTACAGTATCCCCATAAACGCTTATCTTTGCAGAGCTTACATTTTCTATATAACCCTTTGTCCTTCCGCTCTGCCCTATTATCCTCGCTTTTATCTGCTTCACTCTCTTCTCGCTTCCAAGCACATGTTTTAGGTCTATAGAGGAGAAGTAGTAGTCCTCATCTGAGAGTAGCCTTGCCGCATTCAGGTCGAATCCTCTTCCGAAAGCGAACACTATGTTCTTTGCCAAGAACTCGGAATATGCATTTCCGGTAAGGCAAAGCCTATCTGATTCTATCTCTATCTTGCAATCGCATATTGATTCCATTTGCCTGAACAGCCTCTTGTCGCTTTTTAGGATATCCAGCCTTTCTCTTGGTATGTAGATGTCTTCCATTGACTTCACTAAGTTCTTGTTATATTTCCAATTAACATTAATAAAACCTCTATATTTAGAATAGAAATTGTGTAAAAAACAGCAAAAAATTAGCGGAACAAAGGAAAATGTAAAAAGTTCCTCTATTTTAGGTTTTTAGTAACATTTAAATACTTGTCTATGCACAATTAAAATCGTGATTAAATCATGATTCATATGCAGCATGGATATGATTGAATTGGGTTGGGATCATGCGTTCAAAAAAAGAGCTGAACAGGGAACTTGTTGAGATAAAGAAAAAGCTTCATGATATTCAAGATATTAAGACTAGCGAGAAGCAGTTCATCAGCGAGAAGGATGTGGCTGCCACAAACAGCGCCAATCTTATGAAATATATAATAGATGAGAACAGAAAGACCACAATGATACTAAAAGGAATTATGGACAAAATGGCAAGGATAGAGCAGGGGCTTCACGAAATTTACTATGATGAAGACCCCGAACCCGAGGAAACGACCAATGTCAGAGGCGTGAAAGAAGAGGTACCCGTATCTGCGCTTGACGCGCAGATCATACAGGCCGTGCAGAGGAGAGGCATGGCCTGCGCCGATGACATAAAGAAAGAGATGAATTATAAAGGAAGAAACGCTGCATCTACGCATCTCAACAAGCTGTATAGGGAGGGAATCCTAGACAGGTATCAGCTTGGCAAAAGGGTCTATTACAAACTTAATGCTGGCAAGGCGACTACAACACAGTTTATAACGCCCGCAGAGGCGTTACGCTAATTGTTTCACCCCCACAGTAATCGGAGCCCGTGAGATTCGGGCTCCAACCCCAATGGTTATATATCAGAAAGTATGCTCCTAAGCTTCCTGAAGTCACCTTCAATTATTGGAACATTCTTTTTCATTCGAACAGCGGCTGCTGGATGCAGCGTTATGTAGTACTTGTATACGTTCTCTATAATCGATCCGTGCGTTTTCGTGACTGATTTCTCTCCGCAAAGCTCTTTTGCGGCAAGCGACCCTAGAAGGACTATCAGCTTTGGCCTGATTATGCCTATCTGTTTTATCAGAAAAGGCTTGCAGGCCGCGATCTCCCTATCGCTCGGCATCCTATTCTTTGGAGGGAAGAATTGGACAACGCTTGTTATATAAACCTCGCTTCTCTTCAATCCGCTTTTATTTATTAAGTTGTCAAGAAGCTTTCCGCTTATCCCAACAAACGGCCTTCCCTCTATGTCCTCGTTTCTGCCTGGAGCCTGGCCTATAACAATAACCTTGGCATCGAGTGGGCCTTCTCCGGCAACAAAGTTGCTGCTGAGATTCCAATCCTTGTATTTTGATGGAAGCGATTTGTATTCATTGTTGAGCTTCTCAATAAGCTCTTTTTTGTCTATATACTCATTTGCTGCTTTGATTAGTTTCTTTTGGTCATCGAACTTCAATCTTTTCATCGAATTGCCAAAATCCAGCCACTCGTATCCCGAATGCTCCCACGAAACCTTTACTTTTGAGCTTCCAGGAACTTTTGAAAGGAAAAATGTAATCGTTTTCTTTGTCTTTTCGCCGTTTTCATTATACCAGTAATCAGTAGCATACTTGAAAAACTTGTCCGGATTGGCTTTAAGGCCTGATTCCTCGAATGTCTCTCTAATAGCAGCATCGAGCGCGGTTTCATTTTTTTCTATATGGCCCTTTGGCATGTCGAGCCATCCCTCGCTCCTGTTTAGGAAAAGGAACATCCTTTTTGATTTCCTGTTTGTATATACAACCATTCCTCCATCATATATGAACTTCATAGGATCATCTCGGCTCTGCAAGCTCGTAAGCCTTGCATATAAATCCGGAGTTGCTGTATGCGAGCCTTCCATTCAATATGTTGTATATCATCGATTCTATGTAGTTGAAAGCGCCGATAGAGGAATAGCCTATTTTGCAAGGTGAATATTGTGTTTCCAATTTAAACACCTCATAATCCACTGAAACAAAACCGCCAGATACGTTATACGGGATTGCAAAATAATCTACATCGAAACTTAGGTTGCCTGACATTTCTATTGCACCGTGCAGGGTTATCCCATTCCTTAGAATGTAAGAATGCATATCATAGATATCTGTGTAATTTGTTATGAGTCTGCCTAGTGACGGACTAGAACTCACATTCGCAATCACATATACAGAATTGTTAAGGTTTGACTGGTTCACCAACGCGAATCCAGCACCAGCATACGTGGATCCTATGAATATTACATTGCTGCTTACCAAGGAAAGAGCGCTCCCTATACCTCTCAAACTGTAAAGGTATGCTGTTGAGTTTATCTCATTGTAGAAAAATGTCGGAGATGCATTGACGATATTCAAATACGGAAGGGTGAAAAGCAAGCCAATAACCCCAAGCACTATTACAAGAAAGGACTGAAGTGCGATTCCATTCATTCCTCTTTTCCCAAAGTCCTTTGCAATGATACCAAACATTCCCTTTTTGATCCTCTTTATAACCAGTCCATATTTTGTTCCAACTAGAAGCATGGCTATTATTGCTATATAGAAAAGAATCTGACCGGCAAATATGTGGAACAGTGTTACAGCTGGACCAATCCCATAATACGCCCAGGAAAGCGATATTACGAACATCCTCATGAGGTTGAATAAGAGCAAAAGAACAATCCCAGACAATATCCAAAGCGCTTTTCTGGAAAGCTTTCCTTCATACAAATATGCAACTGGAACAAGAAACATTACTAGTGCAGCAAAGATGCCAAGCGGGGCGCAAGTGGTAGCTATTGATATGCTCGTGTTGAGCGCAGATGTTATCACAATTCCATTGATTGATACTGGGGCGCCGAAAAGCTTGAGCACATCATAAACAAAATATGCATTTGCATTGGCGAATGCGGAATTCTGGTACAATATGGGCATGAGAATTAGGGGTGAGCAGAACAGTGAGTATATAATCAAAGTTTTCAGCCTCTTTATACCATCAATTCCAAAGAAAATGATTACAAAAGAGGAGATCAAAACCGGAAGTATAAGTGCGTATATCCCATATGTGCCAAAAACTGACGACAATGCGCCCCTCAAATACGAGATTAATAAAATATAAATTATGAAAAGCACAAGCCCAAATAAAACGTTTCTTTTGTTGTATGAAAAAACGAGTTTTTCCTTTAAAGAGAAAATCAAAAGCGCGAACAGCATAAGCATTGGGACAATGACATATGTAGTCGGATTGGTGTCAAGAATCGAGAAATTCGTTATAAGCATTATGTTTACCATTGCGATGGCAAGCCCGGCAAAAATAAACATAATCCCTATTAGCTTTCTGGAATTTCCCTCCATCATTAGCACCAAATGTCCTCGGCCGAAATGGTCTTCATCATAGTTCAGTAGTTACTCTTGTCTTCACAGGACAATATTTATTAGAGGTTAAGGTTAATAAAGTATTGAAAAATGGTGCTTTATGTCAGAAGGATACAAGTATCTTGACCATACTGCGGATATAGAGTTCCTAGCTTATGCTGATGAATTTGAAACGCTTTTCGAAAATGCGCTTCTTGCAATGTTCAACACTATTGCAGATATAAAGAAACTTGAAAAGTGGAAGTCAAAGGAGCATCTGTTTGAGATAAAGGCGGACGTGCAAGGAAGCAGCATAACCGACCTTATGTGGGAAACACTGCAGTCAGCGCTTTCACAAGCAGAGGCAAATGGTCTTTTTGCATATAAGGTTACCGATACCATGTACAAAAACTGGAGGGGTAAGACATTTTTCTTTGCGAAATGCCATGCAAAAGAAAAGGACCAGAAATTTGCCAAGTTTGAGGTAAAAGGAGTGTCAAAATTCGATCTAAAATTCAAAGAAAGAGGAATTGACTACAAAGACAAGGACCACGAATATGAGATAACCGTTGTGCTTGATGTGTAAGAGCCAGGAGAGGGAGTTGAACCCCTATTCGCCGCTCTGCAGGCGGCCTCATAACAGATGTGGACTACGCCAAGCTGATGCTTGCTTTGATTGGTGTGTTTATCTCTTTAGCTGATTTTGACTCCTTGAATCTTTTTCTAAAATTAAGTATAGTAAATCCGATTATTTTCTTTGTTTTTGGACTGATCCTAACAAGTATATCGTCTTCCAGTTGTTTCGAAATAGCTTTCTTTGGTTTCCCTATAGATATGTCTAATATATCTCCTTTCTCATCGAACATAAATCTTAATTTTTCTTTCATACCTTTTCACCAGTCTTTATCCTATCTGTGATATAGCTTGTCAATAGCAAGCCTTCGCCATTGAATATTTTGACTACAACGCTTAAATAACCTTTGTGGGTTTCATAAAACTTATAGTAAATCCACACTTTCTTATCGTATTTACTCGTAATTACCAACTCCGGCGTTTTCAAAGTCTCTCCGATTTCTTTCAGCAATCCATCTATTTCAGGATGTCTAAATACGATGTGCCTAACTCCCTCTACAGTAAAAGTTACCTTTTTGTTATACTTAGCAATTATAAACCCCAAGAGATTACCAATTCAAAATGTGAGTATTTATAAGTAAAAATACTTATAAAGGCATCATAAAAGACGAGCTTCTTCAGAAAGCCAGGAGAGGGAGTTGAACCCCCCTATGCCGCTCTGCAGGCGGCCGCATAGCCGATCTGCCATCCTGGCAACGCAATACCTTTTATTGCTTCTTATTTATACTTTATCGTTTATATTTTATTTATAGGTGCTGGATTGGATTCAGAATCGATACATCCCGTTATACCGCAAGAGCTTATATCAAAAACAGAGGTATTTGACAGCAAGACCCCAATTACAAGGATAATCTCATCAGTAGACAGGTATGGCGCTGTTGTTATAAACAAGAACAGCAAATATTTTGGAATAATAGACAACAAGGCAATACACAATTTCAGCGGTGGTTTCCGTGTTGGCGCAAGGAACAATAACAATGCCGAAGGATTCGCGATAAAGGCTCCAGTCATAACAAACAGCAATTCGGTTGACGAGGTTCTTCATGATTTCTATAGGGTCAGGACAAAGGCCCTGCCATATTCCACTGGATATGGTATAAAAGGAATACTGAAAAGGTTTACGCTTCTCAAAATGCTTCTATCGCTGGGTTTCCTGAACGACATACCTGTAAGCGAAGTGATGACAACTCCTGTCATTGCAATAGATGCAAATTCAAATGTGTCACAGGCAAGGGCTGTGATGAGAGCAAACAAGATCAGCAGGCTTGTGGTTGTTCAGAAGAACAGGCTCTTCGGAATAATAACCAATTATGACATAGCACACAACTATCTTCAAAGGACTGAGAGATTACCAGAGATGAAAACGCAGATATACAACCCTTCAAACATTCCATTGTCTAGCGTTGCAAACAAAAATCCGATTGTCATAGACTACAGCAAGAACCTTTCAGATGTGTCAAGAATAATGATAGAGAAGAACATATCATCTCTTATAGTTGTGAGAAACGCAAGGCCGATTGGAATACTCACAGTTTTCGACATATTCGGAAGCCTCGTGTCAAGAAGAAGAATAGAAGAAAACCAGGTGTTCATATCCGGGCTTGATGAAAACACATACGAGTATGAAGAGGAAATAAGGGATGCGCTTAAGGCGTTCATGAGAAAGGCGGAGAAGATAAAAGGGGCAAAGGCTCTTTACATAAACCTGAACATAAAGAAGATAAAAGGCGATAGGTACGAGATGCATTCAAGATTGTCTATGGAGAAACAGGGGACAATCTACATCAACGCCAGCGACTTTACATTGGAGAAGACTCTTAATCTTTTACTGAATAAGCTTATGAAAGAGGTAAAGAAGAAAAAGGAGAGGTATCTCTCTATAAGAAAAGTCACCCAATTTAAGGAAGGGATGGATCAGGGTAGTGAATATGAATAACATGCATGTTAGCAAGCTGAAAGGGCAATCAAGCTTCGAGCTTCTTATCACCGTTTCTTTTGGCCTCATAATCCTTCTTCCGATAGTTGTGCTCGCGTTTGTCCAGATATCATCTTCAAACTCATCACTTTCTTCTGCAGAATCCCAGGCAGCGACAAGCAAGCTCGCAAGCATAGCAACTACAGTAGGATCAGAGGGATTTCCGGCAAAGCAGCTTGTGCTTGTCCAGGTTCCTCCTGGCGTGCAAGGGATATACGTTGGCACTCTTTCAAACGGAGTGGGCCACGAAGTTGTGTTTGTAATAAGCACAAGCGCTGGATCAAGCTACATTACCTCATACACTCCAATAAACATCAGCGGCTATCTTGAAGGAATAGAGAACCCTGGAACCTATCTTGTCAATATCAGTGCGCAGAATGCGTGTCCTACAAATTCCAACATACCCTGTGTTTACATTCAGGAATCTTCATAACCTTTGTCTCATTTGCAAAGGCGATAGAGCCCAAACGCAATTTAAGCAAAGATAAACAAACACTATAAATATCTTATAAAAGAGCAGATAATACGGTGAGTAAATGCCTCAAGTAACCGCATCTGCTATCAAAATAGGAGAAACCCCCGCTGTTAGGTCATCAACTGTTGAAGTGAATTATCAAAGAGTTTCAGAAATCGAAAACGTTGCAGACTTGATATCTATAGTTATGTCTAGGAGCTATGTAGAAGAAATGAGAGAAGATGAAGGCGAAAGATGGAGATTTGCAAGTACAGAAAGAATAGAAGAACTCCTTGCTCTTGGTAAACCAGATGAAGATGGTAACTTATATTACAAAATAGTGCGAGAAGGAGAAGAAAGAGGAATCTATCTTGTATCATTAAATGAATGGAGAATTATAGCGCCAGAAAAAACCCTGATACTTAATGAACTATCAATCAGAAATGCAATAAGGGAGAAGAGGCCTTTGATCGCCAGTTTCGACCTTGTGGACGGCCTAGTTGTCTTTACGAACTACAGAGCTGGCGATACCGCTCTTGTGGCGCAGCTTGAAACCAAGCCGCTAATTGTTGATCTTTTGCGTGTAGGAAAAGGACAGACTGGTAGTTAAACCGCCGCACGGCGATGAGCTTGCAATAAACATGCCAGAATGGAATACTGTATTCCTAAGATAAATGGCTAATCTGCTGTAAGCTCTTTATCAAACCTCAAAAGATAAACATTCCTGTAAATCCTTCTCCCGTTTTTGACTCCGTGCAAAGTGAATGATCTTTTTGGCTTCATTTTGTACAGCTGGAAGAAATGGTTCATCATCTCCTTGTCGCTTATGTAAATGTCTATTCCATGTTCCGTCTCATCTATCCTTGAGATGAAAGCCCCATTCTTTTCCACATATCTTGTTATCTTGCTCATTGCCTTGTCTGCCTTTTGCTGCACTCCCCTAAGCTGCACAAGCGCTTCGTAATAGCCCGATGTTTTTCTATAGCAGTCTATGCACATTATTTTCTTGAAATTTAGCATTATCTCTTTGTCAAAATCCGCATACCCATAATCGGCTTCGCAATGGAAGTTCACTACCGCGCTTTTCTCCTTCTGCTTTACTATCTTTACCTCGCACTTTGTTCCAAGGGATCTCTTTACGGCCTCTCTAAGAGTTCCATTGTCCAATTGAATGTAGCCCTCCTTTGCCCTTATTCTTCCGCAGGACTTGCACCTCTCTATTTCTATTCTATCCGGAATATTCTTCTTCATCTTGTCTGCAACACAAACCTCGCAGAATTCTCCAACAAACCTAAACTTGTCGCTGGACCTGTTGCAAATCGGGCAGTACTTTATCATGGAATCATTATTCTGAATAATGCTTGCTTATTATGGCACCATATGCCGGCCTTGTTATAAGAACTCCAAGCAAAGCCCCTATTATTGTTGATTCCGAGAATCCTATTACAGATACAAGAGAGGTAGAAAAGAAGAGGGGCAGCATTGCTATTATAAGCAGAGCGGCATCGGCCCAGACAATGTAGAATGCGTTTCCAAGAAGGGTCTTTGCAGATGTTTGCAATCCCCCCCTTGCGACGACCTCATCCGTTATTATTATCTGCGCATCTACCCCAGTTCCAACTACAGCTATCATTCCTGCAACGGCAGCAAGGTCTATTGTTCCAATCAATCCAATGATCGAAACTATTATGAACAGCTCCATCGCAGTTGTCATCAATATGGGAAGAACAAGGAACATTTTCCTGTACCTTACCACTATGAATATTGATACCGCTATAATCGCTGCCAATCCTGCCACGCCGCTTATGTACAAGAAGTGGGATCC